>CAIVCU010000297.1 GCA_903904495.1 uncultured Chlorobiaceae bacterium | reverse complement strand
TCCTCACAGCCCCTATTCTGCATCGAAGGCCTCCTCCGATCATTTTGTCAGAGCTTACCACGATACCTATAATCTACCGATTGTGATCAGCAACTGTTCGAACAATTACGGCTCTTTCCAATTTCCCGAAAAGCTTATTCCTCTTTTTATCAACAATATTGTGCACAACAAACCACTTCCGGTCTATGGAAAGGGCGAGAATATTCGTGACTGGCTCTGGGTTGTTGATCACGCCCAGGCCATCGATGTGATTTTTCATAAGGGTCGCAACGGTGAAACCTATAATATCGGCGGCCATAATGAGTGGAGCAACATCGATCTGATCAGGCTTCTATGCCGGATTATGGACACAAAACTTGGACGTGCTGCCGGGGAGTCTGAAAAACTGGTTACGTACGTTACCGATCGTGCGGGACATGATCTTCGTTATGCCATTGACTCATCGAAACTGCAGCTGGAACTTGGCTGGGTCCCTTCCATATCGTTTGAAAAAGGGCTTGAACTGACTGTTGACTGGTATCTTTCAAATACTGGGTGGCTTGACAATGTAACTTCGGGAGGGTATCAGCACTATTACGAAGAGATGTATGGAGGAAGGTGAAATACCTGCTTATTTGATCTGTAAATTTTGAACTCAGGATCTTTTTATGAGAATTCTTGTGATAGGAGGAGCTGGATATATCGGCAGTCATGTTGCCAGAGCTTTTCTCGACCGAGGTTATGCGGTGACGGTGTTTGACAATTTTCAGACCGGTTTGAGAGAGAATCTCTTTAATGATGCTGCGTTTGTCCATGGTGATATCATGCGTCCCGAACAGCTGCGGGCAGCAATGGCAGAAGGGTTTGATGGATGTGTTCACCTCGCAGCACTGAAAGCGGCAGGTCAGTCAATGTTGAAGCCTGAGATCTATGCTGAAGCCAATATATCAGGTACCATCAACATACTCAATCAGGCATCTGCGGCAGGAATATCACGGATTATATTTTCCTCTTCGGCGGCAGTCTATGGCAGTCCTCAATACCTTCCGATTGATGAGGATCATCCGAAGGAACCGGAAAACTTTTACGGCTTTACAAAGCTTGAAATAGAACGCATACTCGACTGGTATGACCGGCTCAAAGGGATTCGCTATGCCGCAATCCGCTATTTTAACGCTGCAGGCTATGATGTTCGAGGGCGGATCAAGGGGCTTGAGCTGAATCCGGAGAATCTTCTTCCGATTGTGATGGAAACAGCTGCAGGCATTCGTCCGAAACTCACCATTTTCGGTGATGATTACCCGACACGTGATGGAAGTTGCATCCGTGACTATGTTCATGTCAGCGATCTTGCCGAAGCCCATGTCAGTGCATTTGAATACATTCTGAAGCATGACAGCAGTATGACAGTGAATCTTGGCAGCCAGACAGGTGTTACAGTTTTTGAAATGGTTGAACGTGCCCGTGCAATCACCGGCAGGTCAGTTTCTGCAGAGGTTTCAGGCAGACGGGCGGGAGATCCTTCCGAACTTGTGGCTTCATCTGCCAAGGCAAGGGAGCTGCTTGGATGGGTGCCGAAGTATAGCGATGTTGATACGCTAATCTCATCGACCTGGAAGATGTACGAGAAATTTGCGACTCTTTAACAATCCCCTTTTTGTTCATGATTATTCCTGTGATTCTCAGTGGCGGTTCGGGAACAAGGCTGTGGCCCCTTTCCCGTGCATTATACCCCAAACAGCTGCTTTCGCTTATCGGCGAAAAAACCATGCTGCAGGATACCGTGCTTCGACTCATCTCTACCGATGATACAGGACCGGTCTATTGTGTCTGCAATGAG
>CAIVCU010000296.1 GCA_903904495.1 uncultured Chlorobiaceae bacterium | reverse complement strand
CTTTGGTCTTGTCCAGGAGGTTCCTCAAAAGGAAACTACTCCGTTTTATCCAAGAAGTCCTTATGGTGTTGCCAAGCTCTACGCTTACTGGATCACGGTCAATTATCGTGAGTCTTATGGTATCTATGCCTGCAACGGGATTCTCTTCAACCATGAAAGTCCGCTCAGAGGCGAGACCTTTGTTACTCGTAAGATTACCCGTGCACTTGCCCGCATAAAACTTGGGCTTCAGGATTGCCTCTACCTCGGAAACCTTGATGCCCTGCGCGATTGGGGACATGCCAAAGATTATGTTGAAATGCAGTGGCTCATGCTCCAGCAGGAGAAAGCGGAGGATTTTGTTATTGCTTCGGGTGAACAGCATAGCGTTCGTGAGTTTGTTGATGCTGCAGCAGAAGAGGTCGGTATATCCATCACATGGCAGGGGAGTGGTGTTGAGGAAAAAGGCTTTGATGCCGATGGAAACTGCATAGTTGCCGTCGACCACCGCTATTTCCGCCCTGCAGAAGTCGAGACCCTTCTCGGAGATGCAACCAAAGCACAACAAAAACTCGGATGGATCCCGAAAATCAGTTTCAAACAGCTTGTTGCGGAAATGATGACCGAAGATCTCAAAAGCGCGAGAAGAGATGACCTTGTAAAAAAACACGGCTATCCCACCTACGACCATCATGAATAAAAAACAGTGTTGATCAGGCAGTCAGCAGTCAGCAGGGGTTTTGTGGATTGAGTAAAAAAATGAAGTATCAAGCCATACTCTGTCATCCCGAACTCCTGTGAGGGATCCATCTTCTCCCCGGTTCAGCACTGATTTCACTAGCCGACTGCCGAATGTCACCCCTCAGCACTGTTCCGCATTGACTGGATTGGGCTATTTTCTTGAATATTTATAGCATTCAAGCTATATTGCTTTATGAGTTACACTATAGACTTTTTCAATAAAACCGTCTATGAGGAGATTAACGGTTGGCCAAAAGGCATATTTGCTAGTTTCGTCAGGATTTCTCAGCAAATTGAGATTTCAGGTCCTAATCTTGGACTTCCTTATACCCGTCCTTTAGGAGATGGATTGTTTGAAATTAGGGCAAGAGGATATGAAGGCATTGGACGAGCGTTTTATTGTTGCTTGGTCGGCTGTCGAGTAGTCATTTTACACGGCTTTATTAAGAAGACACAGAAAACACCAGTTAAGGAATTGAGGCTTGCTATAAAGCGACTTAAAGAGATAAAATCATGAATAACGACCAGACATATAACCCCGTTCGATTTAACCCTGAAGCGATTGCCATAGAGAGATGCACAAACGATCCTGAGTTCAAAATTGCTTATGACGCATTGGAAGATGAGTTTGCTACACTTGCAGCATTGCTTGATGCCCGAACACAAGCAGGACTTACTCAAGCAGAGGTTGCATCTCGTATGGGAGTATCCCAGCCTGTTCTGGCTCGTATTGAATCCGCTCTAGGAAAAAAAGATCACTCTCCTTCGCTCAATACACTGCGCAGATATGCCCGCGCATGCGGAATGAAACTCGTTATCCAAATGGTAAAAACGAACCACTCGCTCCCTTAGCATTTGTGATTCTACTATATAAAGACCACAAGAAAATGGACGAGCTCATTGAAGATTATATGGATTGCCAGGCAAAACAGCCCCAAATGATCAGCCATCACCCTCTCTTGTCATCCCGAACTTCCGTGAGGGATCTATATTCTCCCCTGCTCAGCCCTCAGCACTCAGCACTCAGAACTATCTTTCTATCCCTTTCTTTTGCTGAGAGGGAACTCAAGTTCTTATGAGTAACAACCAGTTGAAAGCAATAAACCCCTTGCCCATCATGATTCAAACATCTTCATCCCCACAGGAAACTCAGCACTCATCCCTCAGCACTGATTTAATTGCCGACTGCCGACTGCCGACCGCCGACTCTCTCTCCTCATCCCTCAGCACTCAGCACTTTCTTTCCCCTCACACCAAAATTTTCATCGCCGGCCATCGCGGAATGGTAGGCTCAGCCATTGTGCGTCTTTTGCAGGCAAAAGGCTACCATAACCTGATCGTCAAAAAACGAGAAGAGCTCGACCTCACAAACCAGAGCGAGGTGCAAGGCTTTCTTGCAGAGGAAAAGCCTGATTATATTTTTCTTGCGGCTGCCAGAGTCGGAGGCATTCATGCGAACAATACCTTCAGGGCTGATTTTATCTATGAGAATCTTATCATTGAAACAAACATTATTCACGCCGCATGGAAAGCCGGATTGAACCGCCTGCTCTTTCTCGGCTCAAGTTGTATCTATCCGCGCGATTGTCCTCAACCGATCAGGGAGGAGTATCTGCTGACCGGACCGCTGGAGCAGACTAATGAACCTTATGCCATAGCCAAAATTGCAGGTATCAAGCTGTGCGAGAGCTATAACCGCCAGTACGGCACCGGCTATGTTTCAGTGATGCCGACCAATCTTTACGGCCCGAACGACACCTATGATCTGCTGGAGAGCCATGTCCTGCCTGCTCTGATCAGAAAAGCTCATGAAGCAAAACTACAGGGAGAAAAGAGTCTTACAGTGTGGGGCACAGGAACACCAAAGCGCGAATTTCTCTACGTTGACGATATGGCCGAAGCCTGCATTTTTTTGATGGAATCAGGCGTAACAGAAGGGTTGTTTAACGTAGGCACCGGTTGTGACGTAACCATTCGCGAGCTGGCCGAAACGGTAATGGATGTTGTAGGATTTAAAGGCACCCTTACCTTCGATACCTCCAGACCCGATGGCACCCCGCGTAAACTCCTCGATGTAAGCAGCATGAAAGCCCTTGGCTGGCAATCAAAAACAACCCTGCAGAACGGAATAGCAAAAGCCTACGCTGATTTTCTCACTCACAAACCGACATTCCAGCCTAACCAAACCTAACACTGCCAACTGCCAACTGCCAACTGCCGACTGCCAACTGTCTTCACTCAGCACTCAGAACTGCTAACTATAATTCATAATCTATGAACACAAATGCCTTCAAACCCTACGATATCCGCGGGCGGATCCCTGACGAGTTGAATGAAGATATCGCCTATCGAATCGGCAGGGCCTATGCACAGCTTCTAAAACCCCGGAGGGTAGCTGTAGGAAGAGATATACGTCTTTCAAGCGATGGAATATGTTCAGCCCTTTCCAGTGGTCTTATGAAGGGTGGTGCTGATGTCTTTGATATCGGGCTGTGCGGTACGGAAGAGATTTATTTTGCAACATTCAGCGAGCATATGGATGGCGGTATTATGGTGACTGCCAGCCACAATCCCATGGATTACAATGGCATGAAACTGGTGCGGGACGGGGCTCGTCCGATCAGTGGCGACAGTGGACTGCTTGAAATTCGAAATCTAGCTGCATCAGCTGATTTTGCTGACTCGTCACGGGAGGGATCACTCTCTCTTCTGGACTGCAAAGAAGCCTATGTAAAGCACTTGCTGGGCTATGTCGATCGATCTTCACTGAAGCCGTTCAAGGTGGTTGTCAATGCCGGAAATGGCTGTGCCGGACCAATCATCGACCTGTTGGAACACCATCTTCCATTTGAATTTGTCAAACTCTACCATGAACCTGACGGAACTTTTCCTCACGGTATTCCGAACCCTCTCCTTCCTGAAAACAGAGCGGCAACAGCTCAGGCGGTTGTGGATGCTGGTGCCG
>CAIVCU010000295.1 GCA_903904495.1 uncultured Chlorobiaceae bacterium | reverse complement strand
GGGCATTCAGTACCGTTTGAGCCGCATGTTTTCCCTTGCTGCTGATCGCCTCCAGTTCTTCGCGCTCTTCTTGGGTCAGGGTTACTTTGTATTTCTTCATGATCAAGCCGGGTTTTGGTTGAGGATGAAGAAAATATAAGCTTTTTATACGACACTATTTTCATGACATGACACTAGGTGTTCCTATATTTCTTCTTCAAGTAGAAATCCATTATTCTACGATATTCTGCCTTCCATTTTTTTGATGACTTGACCGTACCTCTCGTTGTAATGGTTATAAACGGTAGCGAAAGAAACATCAACTTACGACAAGCGAGATAAGGTAGGCGTCAATGTTTTCTATATCTATTTCAGACAAGGATTTATTTCCACCTTTGGCAGGCATACTGTTGTAATCCAAAAGAGAATGTTTAACAATTTGATCCCATCCATTATTCAAACGGGATATCCATGCTTTTTTGTCACCCGGCTTTGGAGCTCCCATCACGGCATTATCATGACAGATTGCACACCCCACTGACGCATAACTTTTTTTCCCCGCAACAAGATTAAATTTTTTTTCAAGAACTGCTTTAGTAAGCGAGCTATCGGACCCAGGCTGAATCTTATCGGCAACATTATCCGGCGTTTCTGCCTTTGCTTTTTGAAGACCACTCAATAAGAGTGCTGCGGAGAAAACTACTGTCAATAAAAACTTATACATCACAGACCTCTTCGTAAGTTAATTAAGTATAATCATATGCGCATCATAAAGAGAATGTCAGGGATGATCAAAACACTCTATACTGTATGCTTATACACTATGCCTAAATAATATCACCTATCCAAGTAACTGCTTACTTTTTTATTCCAAACTTTCCTTACCTTTTCTGTAATAGCATCCTGAGGCACTATGCAGAGCCCTTTGACTGCCCCTCTGACCTCAAGGATACCATATACGATTTTTTTATACAGGCATCCTGTTTCCAACGATATGCTGGCAGCAATAAACGCTTAATAAAAAAAATGGAGGCATACCATGGTACCGTTTCAAACACATGTGGAAGTAACGTTAGGGGTTGGCACTGAAGGGCAAAATGGAGCTTTTCAAGTGCCCAAAGATAAACGCCTGGTGATAGAATACATTTCAGGCGAAGGATTTGTCCCCGCACCACAACACATAATATTTGGTCTCATTTGTACGGCAAGCGGTAATCAGGTCAGACACTACCTTGGTTCAAACACCGTAGGGAGTTTTGGTGGCCAAAGCTATTTTTGGAACAGTGGCATGGTCAAGTTCTATGCCGATCCAGGCACAATTGTAACACTCAGAGTTGATCGAGATCATCCAGAAAACACAGCGATTGTCCGAATGAGCCTTTCTGGCTATCTGGAAAAGGTGTAGGGAGGTTTAATGCAGAAGTGGGCAGTGGGCAGGAAAGAGAAGGAAAGAAAGTACTGAGTTCTGAGTGATGAGTGATGAGGGAAGAAGGGGGGAGTTTGAAATGGCCGTGGGCAACAAAGAAGCCTGCGGTGAGGGGGCTTCTTTGTCGGGCGGTGGTGATAGTTTGTCGATAACATAACTTTGGCCCCAAATCAGGGTTAGACCGCTCACTGTTTTAATGAAACAACTATGATTTCAAAACTGCCCGGAATCATAGCGGGCCTTGGTTTTGGTTGTTCCTTTGTGGCTGGCGGAGTCTTGCCAAATGAAGCTGTTGGGAGATATACACGATGATTCATTTCATCATAAGCAATAGTTCATGCCTGAGCTGCACATGCCGAGTCACAACATCAGCAGCCCTCCAGAAACCGGGATATAGCAACCCGTCACGAACCGGCTGTGGTCGGAAGCAATTGCAAACACCGCACCAGCTACGTCTTCCGGGAGGGCAACCCGCTTCAGGGGGGTCATTTCAGCCATCATTGCTTTCTGTTCCTCAGGCAACCAGGATGTAGCGTCGGTTAACGTAAGGCCGGGGGCAACCACGTTAACGCGTATTCCGTAGGGTCCAACCTCTTCCGCAAGAGAGCGGACAAAGGCATCAAGGCCCGATTTCGCAGTGGAGTGGGCAATAAAACCCGGCGATGAGTGACGAGAAAGGGTGCTTGAAATAGCGATGATGCTTCCCGACTTTCTCTCGATCATACCTGGCAGCACAGCCTGGCAGCTGTAAAATATCGACTTGAGCTCTCCACAAAGCTTTGCTTCGAATTCATTCCAGGAGAATTGCATGAAAGGTTTTACCGGAAAACCGATCGAAGCGTTGCTTACCAGGAGGTCGACCGGACCAAGATTTTTTTCCACCTCCCCGACCATCAAACGTACCTGTTCCTCGTCGCGGACATCAGCCCTGACGGCATGTGCACTGCCACCTGCTTTCATGATTTCCTCAACAACAGCGATCGCCGCGCTTTCGCTCTGAAAATAGTTCACCGCGACAGCCGCGCCTTCGGCTGCGAGAAGTTTGGCTGTAGCCCGACCTATTCCACGGCTTGCGCCAGTGACCAATGCGACTTTGCCTTTCATATTCAGTAAACCCTCCATTTGGTTAGAAACATTGTTGAAACATGGAACTATCTATCAAACATAACGAAAATGGACAAATGCCAAAAATCTGGAACTGGCAAGTTACTAAGAAGAGGGGCAAATGTTGGTTGCCACCATTTCATCCAGCAGAAAGGCCTTTGCTTCTTTTTCATATCCAACGCTAATCAAATACGATAAAGGAATGGATCAATTCCGGCTATTTTGCCTTGAACCATTTTCGACCAACGACAATCTGTGCCAGGAGCGTATGAACCCCGTTCAGTAACAGCGCGCGATTTACGCCTATCAAAGTGACTGAAAATCCGGTCAATAATCCTCCAATCGAGATTCCACCCCGCAAGGCAAGCATGAACAGACTCACTGACTGACCACGCAACTGCGACGTCGTGTTGGTTTGAATGAGTGTATTTGCCGAAATGTTACTGATGCTCATCGCCGAACCCCCAAGAACAAAGAGAACTGGCAAACTCCAAAACCACGGGTTACATGCCACCAGTACGAGGACCACACCATATGCCCGTGCTGCCCATGAACTTAAATATCGCCGGTCGCTGTCAACGTTAATAAAAAGGAGCACTATGGCGCCAAGCAGTCCCCCAATACCGAATGCTGCAACAGCAATACTGAAATCAACGGCATCTCTATGAAATGTATTTTTGATAAGTACAGAACAAAAGATGACAAGCGGACCGCACAATAAGCTGGTAAAAAATACCGTGAGAAGCGCACCGCGCAACTGTGGAATACGAAGAATTTCAAAGATGTGAACAAAGAGTGAATGCTGTTCGGATGTAGCATCCACAGGCGGTGTATTCAACTTTTGAGGAAGTATCCATAGCGCAACGACAATTAACGGAATATACGAAGCGGCGCTCACTGCGAAACAGCCCACTGCACCGATACTTATCAGCAGAATTGCAGCAAGTGCAGGCCCTAAAATGCGTGATAGATTAAACTGGGTGGAATTTAATGCAAGACCTGAAGCTATTTGGGCGGGTTTGACAATTGATGGAACAATTGACTGGAATGAGGGCATGGAAAGTGCATCTGTAATGCCTATAACCAGTGAAAGTATAATAACCATCCATGGTCGTACCGTCCCGGCCAGCAGAAGCAACACTATTACTGAGGGGCAAAGCATCTGGATTGACTGGAATAACGCAATCACGCCGCCGATCAGAGCGGTCAGCCAGCACACCCCCTACCAATGTCAGGAGTATTACGGGAAATCCCATTGCGAAGGTATCAAGTCCCAACAGAAATGATGAGGCTCCAAGACTGAGGAGAAGCCATGGCTGCGCAACCTCCTGAGCCCATGTACCAATGTTGGATAGAAAACTGGCAAACCAGAACGTGCCGAAGCGCCGAGTAAACAGAAGGCTTATTGAGTCGCCGATGGTGTTGATTGAGAATACTTTAGATTTTTGAATATCACGCATTGAATTGATGCAGGTGGATTTACCAAAATGACTGACGATTTGACAGCCCTATGGTCAGCAATGGAATTTGATTATAAGCTCAAGTCTGCCCTGAAAGTCCAAAGCAAGGTAATTCATTCTGTTTTCACAATGGCACTAAACAGGTAGTGTCAAGATATCGAAAGAATGGCATGAAAAAGTCTTACATGACATCAGTGGATTTGCAATGGAAAAACGGACACAACTGTAAGGTTTTGCGGGAAGGGGTCAGTCGAGATGCACAACCCGCTTGCAAGTTGAACATAGTGACTGTCTGACCCCGCAACTTTGATATGGTTTTGGGGTGAGACTTACTTTCTTTTTTAAGCTTTATTTAAGTTTCTCTTAATCGTCACTAAAGGAATATTGTACTAAAATTATACTGATTACACTATGGATTCTCTGCACCCTGCCGAGTCCAATTCAGTTAACCAAATTGTTTATCAAGCTACCTGAATAAAGACTTTGGGCATGCATATCTGTGTTGTTTAACGGAAAGCTGGAATCATGTGGAGTACTGAATCTTATTGTTCCTCAATGGTGGTTCTGAAAGGTTGGCGAATTTACCTCTATTTAAAGAAACGGAGAGGGAAAATCTTGAATCACAAATTAAGGCTTCTCTGGAGGCAAAGAGATGAAAAATGCTGGAGTACAAAAATCACTGTATGCACTGATGATAATGATAATGCTGGGGTTGTCAGCCTGTTCGCCTGGAACTGCAGTTCAGCCCTGGGAGAAAGAGACTCTGGCCCGGCCTGAAATGACGTTTGAAGGAGACAAGCTCGATACAGCATATACTGAGCATATTTACAGCAGCAAGGAGGGTGCTTCCGGCGGTGCCGGGGTTGGCGGTGGTGGATGCGGATGCAATTAACATAACCTTGACACCATGAAAAATATGTCATCAGGAAAGAAACAAAAGTTAACAATTTTTAGTGCTACTCTTGCTTCAGCAGCTATGGCACTGCCCGCGATGCAGTTCGCTTATGCTGACGCCCCGCCGGAAAGAGGCATAGTGAGCTTTAAATATCTGAACTATCAGGAAAGCCAGTCTTTAGCAGGTATTCAGTCAGGAACCACACAGCCAGTAAGCACTACAACAAGTACTACGCACATTCATGATGTTATTTCCGGAGCATCTACCTTGGCAACTTCCTCAGGAGGAACTGCGACTGGAGGGACATCCACTGGAGGTAATGCTGGTTCTGGTAATCAGAACCGGATCGGCATCAATGCATACGCAATAATGGCGTTAGTGCCTATCGCTGGTGAATGGTCTATTGGTACAACATATACTTCTGATTCAGTATCTGGCGCATCTCCCCGATATCACTCTTCAGGTTTGACCCCTATGACTGATTTGCGGCGTGCAATCGATGTCAACCTTACCCGATACTTTTCGAGAGGTACTTTGAGTATTGGTACAAACTATTCCAAAGAGACTGATTATCTTTTTCGAGGGTATTCCGTGCAAGGAACCTTATCAACAGAAGATAAAAATACAACTTTTACTCTTGGCGGGAGCCTGAACAGTGATGATATCAATCCAATTATTCCACCATATAACCAATACCACAAAAAGGTTTATGCTGGAATTTTTAGTATTACCAGAGTCTTGTCAAAGAATGATATCGTTCAGCTGAATCTGGGTTACTCAAACGGGAATGGCGATTTTACGGATCATTATAAACTCTATGATAACAGGCCAACCGAGCGAAACAGTACGACAATTTTAACAAGATGGAACCACCATTTAGAGACTACCGACGGAACAGCAAAGCTCTCTTATCGTTATTATTCAGATACCTTTGGCATCAGGGCACATACGCTTGAGGGCGAATATGTCCAGCCTCTCCAGAATGGTTGGACCGTTATCCCGCTGCTCAGGCTCTATACGCAAACTGAAGCTGATTTTTATGTCGCTGTTGGCGCCGCAGAAAAGGCAGATCCAACCATTGTAACCGCACCACCAGCGACTGCTGTCTATTATACAGAAGACCAGCGACTTTCAGCTTTTGGTGCTCTTACTCTCGGATTAAAGGTCAGCAAGCAATTGCATGCTGATTGGTTGGCTGATGTAAAAATCGAGGGGTATGAGCAGCGAAATCAATGGGCTTTAAATGGCAAAGGAGATCCCGGATTAGCTACGTTTAAAGCACGAAGCATTCAGATTGGTCTGTCCCGTCTGTTTTAACAGCTGTTTTTAACATGTAGCATCTATCTGGTTAAGGTTGAGGATGTTGCTATTGCAGGTGGGGTTCAGTACCAGTTTTTGAAGCAACCTATGTGTATGTAAAAAGTTCACAATAACGTTGATGGTTATGCCTCATATTATTGAAAAAACAATTGGATGCATTCTGTGTCTACAATTGGTTGCATTCGTTGATCTTCATGCAGAATATTCTCGTCAAGAATCATCTTTTGACATCGGCCCCTCATTATCACAGATTAGTTATAAGGAGCCGGGGCATATGGAAAACAATGGGGTCATGTATGGGCTTTCAGCGTCGTATTGCTGGCGCGGGGAAAATCTTGGTCCAATTGGGATGATCAAAGCAGAAGTCGAAGCCTTATGGGGCTCGGTAGATTATTTTTCGTTTAATTCAGGATCTATTAACAGTATCCCTGATGCAATGATTGAAACCAGGGCAATGCTGGGTACAAATCTTTTCCGTGAGGGCAGAAGAGTGATTACACCCTATGCTGGATTAGGGTACCGACGGCTGACCGACAATTCAGACGGGATGATTTCAACTGTGGGAGCTTTAGGTTACGATAGACAGGCAAATTACTCTTATGCACCCATCGGCATTGAGATTTCTTCTGCTCTTGACGGGGGATGGTCGATTGGAGGAACGCTTGAATACGACTTCTTTTTTTCCGGCACCCAGATAACCTCCATTCCTAAGGACATGCTTGTTAACGGGTCTACTGTCTCAAGTAACTTTACCAATGATCAAAATAAGGGATATGGATTGAGAGCCTCTGCCAATATCAAGAAAAAAATCAGTACTGCATGTAATCTTGTATTTGCTCCGTATTTACGGTATTGGAATATCAATGTCTCCAAATCAAGTTCTATTGTTGATACTGATGTCTTAAACAATACCAAAACAATCACCGTTGTGGAGCCTGCAAATCTTTCTACAGAGTATGGAGTAAAAGTTGCCGTAGAGTTTTGATGTGATGAGCACAGCCTGATGTTTTTTGGAAATCTTCCTGCATGAAGACTCATTTTGGTTTAAAGCCGATCTTTTTCGTGAGCTTCAATGGAAATATATTTGCGCTTGAGCCCAATTATGGTGACTGGATAATAGGGTTAAAATAATTCTCAGTCGCATTTCACCAGCAAAGATACCCTCATGCAGCAGGGCAATTTGTTATCTAAATTTCTTTATTATAACATCTTATACCGACCTTCGGT
>CAIVCU010000294.1 GCA_903904495.1 uncultured Chlorobiaceae bacterium | reverse complement strand
CCGGCATTGTCGCCGGCACAGTCGGCAATAACGCCAGGATTACGGGCATCGTCTTCCTTGATTTTGAAAACGATCTTCATGAGATCGGAACCGATGTCGGCAATTTTTGTAAAGATACCGCCGGCAATACGGAGCACTGAAGCACCGAGAGATTCACCGATAGCGAATCCGATAAAGCATGGACCGGCAAAGTCGCGAGGTACGAAGAGAAGGATGCAGAGCATAACGAAAAGCTCGATGCTGATGAGCAGCATACCGATACTCATACCGGCTCTGAGAGGAATTTCGTAGGTTGGAAATGGTTTTCCGCCGAGGCTTGCGAATGCTGTCCTTGAGTTGGCAAAGGTGTTGATCCTCATACCGAACCAGGCAACGATATAACTTCCGAGAATACCGATGAGACTGGCTACAAGAATGAAAATAACCTTGATCGCTGGAAGGTGTCGAAGCCAACCGAAATAAGCGACAATAATTGCGCCGATAAGAACCCAGAGCACAAGGATAAATTTACCCTGTGTTACCAGGTAGGTTTTGCAGGTTGCATAGATCAGTTCACTGATCTCGCGCATGGCGCTGTGAACAGGAAGCTTGCGGATACCGACATATTGTATGATACCGAAGACCATACCGAACAGGCAGACTGCAAGACCCCACAGCAGGAGAGTGTTTCCGGGTATTCCACCAAGGAATGACACCGAATGTAAATCAGGCAACAGCAAATCGGCCTCGCTCGCAAACGCATTTTGCGCCTGCAGGACAATGCCAAGACCTCCCAGAATCGATACAATTCTGGATAACCATGTTACTTTGAACGATTTTTTCATTGCTTTTTTTTTCACTGTTTTTCTTGACTCAAGAAAAAAATGTTGTCAGCTAAATCATAACAAGGAACAATCCTGTTAAAAACAGGAAGATGTAATTTGCAACTTTTTTCAGGAATCTCAATACCTTTTTGTAGAAGTTCTTAACAGGTACCCTTCTTATAAAGCATGATGTTAGCCCCTTTTTATTTCGGTTCGATATAAATGTTTTTTTACTGATTTTGCTTTGCCCCTGCTATATTCTTTGCGGTTCTCTTTACTCCCTTTTGAATAAAAACCGGTAAAATCCCCCGGATT
This sequence comes from uncultured Chlorobiaceae bacterium, assembly GCA_903904495.1. Taxonomy (GTDB): domain Bacteria; phylum Bacteroidota; class Chlorobiia; order Chlorobiales; family Chlorobiaceae; genus Chlorobium. The sequence continues at coordinate 765 of CAIVCU010000294.1, read as the reverse complement.
TAGTGTTTGTGTTATGAAACTTATTGCAGGTCTTGGAAATCCTGAATCCCAGTATAACGGTACACGGCACAACATCGGTTTTGATGTTGTTGATACCATGGCAGCCTCTTTCGGAGCAGGATTCAGCCGGGGAAAAGGAAAATATCTCAGTGCGAAACTTATCCATAGAAGGGAATCGGTCATTCTTCTCAAGCCAATGACCTATATGAATCTATCTGGCCATGCGGTTGTTGCCGCCATGAATTTCTATAAGATAGAGCGGAAAGATATCCTTGTAATTTGTGATGATCTCAACCTCCCGTCGGGTTCAATACGCATACGCGCAAAAGGATCCGCCGGCGGTCAAAATGGACTGAAACACATCATTGAATGTCTCGGAAGCGAAGAGTTCGCCCGGATGAGAATAGGAATAAGGCTTGTTGAGCAGCCTTTGAGTTCCTTTTCATCGTTTGTACTAGGGAAGTTCAGCGAGGAGGAAAAAAAAGTTATGCATAAGATACTACCTGTCTCGGGAGATGCTGCGCTTGATTTTGCAATCAACGGTATCGAGCACGCCATGAACAATTACAACAAACCGGCTGTTTAACATGCAGCAAGCTTCATTGTTGATTTATCATGTGAATCGGCTGCAGACATTTTTTTAAGAAAGGAAATAGCCCGGGTATTGAACTCCCTCGGTTGATCGACATTGCAGACATGGCCTGAATTGACTATCACCTCAAGCCAGGAGTTGGTATGGCGAGTAATGATATAGCGGACAGCGGG
>CAIVCU010000293.1 GCA_903904495.1 uncultured Chlorobiaceae bacterium | reverse complement strand
GGGCATCGGTGAAGAGCTGTCGCAAATACACCAGTTCACCCGCCGACATCAGCCCTACGCCTTTGTCCGTTAGCTTATATCCCCTAGTCTTGCTGCCTGGGCATTATCCAATTCCACATACAGCTCTTCTGGAATCGCCTTGCGAACGAAAAACAGAATTCGCTGGGCGGTCATGGCTGCAATGAGTCCCGCTGAGTCTTTAGACTGGTTTAACCGGTTGGATATTAACGATATGCGTTCTTTTTCAGAACGAATACCGTATCTGACATTTAAACCCATGCGGGTCTTTATGTCTACCGAATGGAATATTGCTCAAAGAAAAAAAGTCATTGAAGATACCTATCACCTGATTCGGACATACAGAGGCCCGCTGCAAGATGCTATCCTTAATACAGACGGCTCAACTCTTGCACGTTTCAACCTTGATGGATATGGAGAAGTAAAAATCGTACTTTGTTATGATAATAGTCTCCGAAAGGAAGGGGTGCTGATGGTATCGCTAAAATGTGCGTCTTTAAATGAACCTGTTATTCAAATAGCCTTTTCATTTGAACAGAAGTCATCAAAGAGCATTGCTTGTTATATCGGTTGCATGCAGGGACGATCCAATAAAGATGAGATTAAAACAATGACGAAGGTAATGCACGGATTGAGACCCCATGCAGTCATGTTATTCATTGTTCAGGAGATTATGAGTGCTTTACAGGTGACGCTCCTTTTTGGAGTCGGCAACACTATCCATCCTCATCATCAAAAATATCTGATTCACCTTCCCTTCGTACACAATACGACTTTCGATTATGATTCGCTGTGGAAGGAGCTGGGAGGGGATTCCGAACCGGATGGTTGGTTCAAGCTGCCCCTTACGGCAGAACGTCGTACAGACAAAGAGATGAAATCAAACAAGAGAGCAATGTATCATAGACGTTACGACATGATGGATAATCTCTCCATGCAGATAAAAGCCTCTTTAACTGAAAGAAGAAGTGAGGATCCTGGCACTCTCAATACAAAGAAAAAAAGCAGATTCTGATTTTTCGAGATTTTGACAGAATCCTGATTTTCGAATGTGACAATCCTCATTTTCACATTTCACCGATAATGCCCACTTCTGGAACAGCAATGATCTTTGGACATTTACCTGCCGGCTATATTACTTCAAAATTATTATTCAAGAGATTTGAAAAACATAACCTTGTTTATAAAGAATTTATGTTTTGGGGTATGCTTGGAGCTATAGCTCCTGACGCTGATTTACTTTATTACTACACGATTGATGATTATCATCACCCACATCACACCTACCTTACCCACTTGCCATTTTTTTGGGTGACCCTCTTTCTGATTTCATTATTATGGTTACATCTTCGTGATAATCATAGCCAAAATCAAGCATTTGCCGTTATATTCACGCTCAGTGGTTGTATCCATATGGTATTGGATACTTTCACTGGGAATGTCTTTTGGCTTGCGCCGGTTTTCAGCACGCCATTTTCTTTCGTATCAACTGATTTGGAATACAACTCTTGGGAGCTGAATTATTTCACTCATTGGACATTTGTTCTGGAGCTATGTATTGTCTGGTGGGCAGTATTCTTACGCTTTAGAACGTCCTGACGTCTATCATATACATCTCTTTGTTAACTGCTTATATACT
>CAIVCU010000292.1 GCA_903904495.1 uncultured Chlorobiaceae bacterium | reverse complement strand
CTGCTGAATTGACATGACCTTTATTGTAGGCTTCAAGGGTACTTTGATTGATGGACTCGAAACCGACAAGCACCATGATGCATCCTGCCTCAACAAGCTTCCTGACAGTTTCCTTGTCTTCAAGAAAATTTATGCTGAAAAAGACGCTGAAGTTGATATTGCACTCTTTAATCAGGTCAAGAGCTTCCCACAACTTCTTTTTGCTGACGCCAAGGTTCTCATCAGTCAGCATGAACCATGGTTTCGATGACTTTCCCTTCGGCTTGAAAAAAACCTTTTTAGCGATTTCAATCTGTTTTTTAAGCTCTTCAGGTTTCTGTGTCCTGTAGAGCTTTCCTGTGAAATTCGGGGTCACGCAGAATGAACATTCAAAAGGACAGCCGCGGGTTACATAGATGGGAATGGATTTTGTTCCATCAACTTTTTCCCTTTTTGACGACTTTGCAATACGCTCATAATCAATGGGAATGATCTCTTTAACCGGGGGAAAGTCTTTGGAGTCGTAAAGTGGTTTTAAGCGGCCAAGAGCAACATCTTCAAGCACGGTTACCCAGAGGTTTTCTGCTTCACCGCAAACGATGCAGTCTGCATGGGGTCTTGCTTCTTCAGTATTAAACGATACATGCAGCCCGCCGAGCATGACTTTTTTGCCTTTTTTCAGGAACTTGTCAGCAATTTCATACCCTCGTGTCGCATCAATAGTTCGCGATGTTATGCCGACAAAGTCGTAATCCCCGTCATAATTGATGGCGTCGCCGAAATGTTCATCGACAATCTCAATATGATGCTCTGGAGGTGTCAGACTTACCAGTACACCTATAGCCATATTAAACAATGGCTTCTGGTTGGTTTTAGAGTCTTTTTTCCCTTTCGGGGCAATGAGAAGGATTTTGAGGGGCTTAATACGAGGAGTTTCCGGGTTGCTCATGCTTTTACTTCTTTGTTTAAATCGGTTGTGATCAATAAATAAAAGTGCTGCATCACGTTAAATCATACATTTCCCTGCCTGGATAAGCTCATCGTTTATAAGAATTGTATGATGTTTCAACGACAACCGAAATTCCCTCAGTAATCATGTGTTCTTTCATGCTTAACGATATTCAAAGGTGATACAAAAACTCACGTCAAAGAACACTCAGCAACGCATTAACGGCATTCAGTTCAGAGCTTTCTCATAATCCTTGCGCTTATGGTTCTGATCATGCTGGTTAAGATCAAAAGGAATGTGGAGCCATTTGTCTTTAAAGAATGCATCACCTGGTTCAAGGCCCGTCAGGCTGATCGGCAGCGTAATGATTTTACGCTGATTCCCGATATGAATATAGAGCTCATCACCGGTTACCCAGACATCGATATCGACAGGATTGGCAAACATCAGCTTCAATTGTACCTCATAGACATTACCGTTGCGGATAAACTTGATTGGCGGCTCGTCATACATCATGTCTGATGGATCAGTATCGCCATACATGTCTTTTGCAAACAGCTCCAGTGACTGGAGGCCGACAATCTCTTTCTCGTACATCCTGAGTTTTTTGACCGGCAGGGGAGAGAATCCCTCTTCTATCTCGCCAAGGTACTTCTGCTGAATAGTTTTCCACTTCTCAAGATATCCGCTGTTCTCTTTAGTGTCAAGCAGCCTGTTAACCAGCACCATATCAACCTTGAAGCCGTAAAGGTTCAGGTAGGTCAAGGCACGCATGGTCTCTTTGATCGACATTTTCTCAGCATTCATCACCAGACGCACGGTGGATTTCTCATTATCCGTAAGGATTTCGCGGATATCGACAAGCTCATCAAAAACCTGATCAACCGAATCAACAGCATCTGCAGGGGGGATATAAAAAGCAATTTTGTCGCCCATCTTTGAAAGAGGCTTGCTGAGCGGCTTGATAATATATTTAGTAACGTTCTTTACAGCCTTCATGCCCCATGCAAGGGTATCGGGAAGGGAGAGCAGTCTCAATGTTTCACCTGTCGGTGCAGTATCGAGCACAAGGACATCATAGAGGCCGGAAGCTTTATATCGTTTGATTCTCAACAGCGAAAAGAGCTCTTCCATGCCGGGCAGTATGGTCATTTCATCGGCCATAACCCCCGAAACACCCTGACCCATAAAGATTTTGGTATAGAACTTCTGTACGGACTGCCAATTCTCTTTAAGGTCTACGTAAGGGTTAACTTCAATGGCATGAAGGTTTTCCTTGATCTTGGTCGGTTCTGAGCCGAGATTCAGATTAAACGAATCCGAAAGACTGTGCGCCGGATCAGTCGAGAGAACAAGAGTACGATAGCCAAGCTGAGACAAGCGGACAGCCGTTGCAGCAGAAACACTTGTTTTGCCAACTCCACCTTTACCTGTGAATGTTAAAATACGCATAAATATGGCATTGGATGAGTTAGGAATACTGAGAAAAATTCAAAAAATCTAACAATACATTGTTCCAATTTCCTTCGATGAGATCCGTTACGAACGAATATCGGCTAAATTTAGGAAATAAATGCACAAAATGCAGGTTCTCTCTCACTAAAACGGTTAAAAAGTTCTAATAACCTGCAATATTCACTCGACTTTAAAATTAATATTTGAAAGTAAAAAAAACAACTCATTTTCCTTATCAGCTGGATATTGTAATGCTTAAACGGTAAAAATGTCGGAATGGGTG
>CAIVCU010000291.1 GCA_903904495.1 uncultured Chlorobiaceae bacterium | reverse complement strand
TAAAAAAAGAGGAGAGCATCAGGCTTGCCAATGAGCTTCCATGCGCAGAACTGGTGGTTGTCCCCGATTGCGGACATCTTCCACAGGAAGAAATGCCGGAGGCATTTTTGCTTGCGGTAAAGAAATTTCTGAAAAGCATTGCGGAGAAACCATTTCGTCAATAACTCACCTGAGTCGCCCTGCTTTTGTCTCATCAAATAAAGACATGAAGAAAAGATGATGGAATAGGTCCAATAGGACAGATGGGAGTTATAATAAAAAAGAGCTCCTTCGGGAATAGCTCTGGATGAGAATTTGGGGTGAACGGAATGGCGCAAGGGGTGCATCTTCAGCTGTGCCACTCTCCTTTTTCAGGAGAGATGGCACGGGGATGGATTCCTCACAGGTGTTCGGAATGACAAGGAGGAGGAGAGTTCGAAGGATGCATTCAGGCGAGCAGGACTGCACAGATACGTTCGAGCTCCTCTTCCTTCAAGTATGGGTGCATGGGCAGTGCGAATATTCGGCTGCTGAGATCTTCGGAAACTGGGAAATCACCCGGCTTATAGCCTAGAGAGGCATAAGCTTTCTGGAGATGTAGAGGAATTTTGTAGTAGATCATTGATGGAATACCCTCTTTCTGCAATGCCTGCATGAGTTGCTCACGCTCTTCAAACGAAGCGGCAAGCACCGAGTATTGAGCCCATGCCGAAGTATAGTGTTCCTGAATACGGGGAACCACGACTCTATGCTGAAGACGGTCGCTGTAGAAATCTGCAATGCGCTGACGAACTTCAAGCTCTTCATCAAAAATGGCAAGCTTTTCAAGAAGAACAGCTGCCTGAATTGAATCAAGACGTCCATTTATTCCAATACGGTCGTTACTGTACTTGTCGATACCGCTGCCATGAACTCTTATTGACCTCAGTACCGTGTCGAGCTCTTCATCGTCAGTAAATATCGCGCCGCCATCACCATAACAGCCGAGTGGTTTGGCCGGAAAAAAAGAGGTGGCTCCTGCAAGGCCGAAACTTCCGGCTTTACGACCATTGAAACTCCCGCCGAAACTCTGCGCTGCATCCTCAAGAATCCATAGTCTGTATGCATCGGCAACCGCTTCGATTCGAGTGTAATCAGCCGGCTGACCGAAAAGATCGACAGGAATAACAGCTTTTGGTTTCAATCCGTCGGCCACAGCCTCTTCAACAGCGCGTCCGATCAATTCGGGATTGATATTGAACGTATCGGGAGAGACATCTACAAACACGGGAGTTGCACCGGTAAGGCTGATAACTTCAGCTGTAGCAACGAAGGTGAAGGGTGTTGTAATAACTGCATCCCCGGGGCCGATGCCTTTTGCAAGAAGGGACATAAGCAGTGCATCCGTTCCTGATGAACAGGAGACACAGTAACGGGATCCGACATAGGAGGCAAGACGTGACTCAAGTTCAGTCACTTCCGCACCCATAATAAAATGACCACTGTCCAGAATGCTTTCTATGCGATGAAGGAGCGATGTCCGAATCCGGTCTTTCTGGGAAAGCAGATCTATAAATTGCATAAGTGTAACGTTTGAAATCTATTAAAACTGTTCCGGCTAAAATACAGATTCATTTTATTTCTTTGCTAATTGCATCTAACTTCGGTGTTGGTACTGGACGAAACGGGATATTTTCTTCTGCGGCTACCTTTTTAGTAAAGGCTATAGCATCTTCACCACGGAGTATAGG
>CAIVCU010000290.1 GCA_903904495.1 uncultured Chlorobiaceae bacterium | reverse complement strand
AGATTTTTGCGTTCCCACAGATCTGGAAGAGCCTGCCTTAATCGCTCAAGTCCGCGCCTTTCTGTTTCCAGTTTCTGCCGCGTCGACTGTAGTTCTTCTTTTTTTCTTACAGCCTCATCGAGAGCGTGTTTAAGATCCTCCCATTCCCGAATTGAAAGCGTTGCCTGCTTTAATTGATGTTGCAGCTCCTTATGATGAGCCAACGCTTCATTGATGGATTTGCTCGACCCCTGAGGTCTGAAAAGGTTGTCAGCTTCAGCATCGAGTTCATCCATAAGCGGTTTCAAAGAGGCAAGACCAGCTCCGGCGGCAAAAAGGGCTTTTCCAACCTCTCCCTGCTGATCCAGAATACCTTGTCCACCCGAAACAAGCCTTTCATGACCAATCCCGTAGAGATCTTCAAAAATGCTTTTTTCAAGTCCATGCAGATAAGGTGTCAGTGCTGATGGATCAATGGGATTGTCATTCAGGTCAAACAGGTCTATCTTATTTCTTTTCCGGCGAAAAAAAGTCAACTCCTTTCCGTCACTGCCCTGCAGGCATCCTCCAAGTAGAAGTTGAGAATTCTGGTGAATAAAATTATCATTGGAACGGGGTGGAAACCCGAACAACAGAGCCTGAAGAGCTCTCAGCGTAGTGCTTTTACCGGCTTCATTCGGGCCATAAACTATATGCAGCCCAGGCAAAGTGGAAGAAAAATCAAGAACCTGACCGCAAAAAGGGCCAAACGCTTTCAGTGCAAGACTTTTAATTTTCATGGTGCCCTCGACGCTGTATTTTTCCCATCAACAGTTCCTTTACCTCTTCACGCAAGGCTGAAAGCTCTTCCTTTTCGGGCCGGAATGGATCACTATCGCCCAGCAGCTCCGGAGGGAGTTTGCTTCGCAGTTTCTCGAATTCCGGAATAAATTCCATAAGAGAGGTCGTTTCAAACTGAGTGGAGTCAATCGACTTCATCAGTGATTCGACAGGCGAATCACCTGAATAAACTGCAGCAGGACCCTCTGGTTTCCGGGTGTTAAACACTGCTTTTTCGATCCATACATCACCAAGGCTGACTGCAATAGCCCGGAACTCTTCGTTCAACTGCGGTGAGTTTTCATAAAGCCGGCCATGCAGCGGTGTAATTCCTTCTATGACAAGCCGAACTACCAGCGGGCGTCCATCCGCACTGGCCCTTTCATTCTCAAGGATCTCGCGTACCAGGTCAAGTAACCGGTCAACGCTGTCGCATCCTGCTGCATCTACCCTGCAGAGCGCCCAGCGAAGAACATCCAGCTCTCGATGCTCAACCGACACAACACGACCCTCCTCAACTGAAACCAGCGTGCACCCCTTTGAGCCCGTCTCGCGGATATGACGCCCCTGAATATTCCCTGGAAACACAACCCAGGGATCACGGATTACTTCTTCCCGCTGATGAACATGCCCCAATGCCCAATAGTCATACCCTTTAGAACACAAGGCATCAAGCGAGCACGGAGCATAAGCTTCGTGACCAGGACGGCCGTTAAGACTGGTATGAAGAAGACCGATGTTAAAAAGGGCCGGATCACCCTGGGGATAGTTCCGTACCAGATCATCCGTCACCGAACGAGCCGAAAAACTCTGCCCATACAAAGCCACCCCGTACTCATCAAGGATATGGGTACCAACATGACGATGAGGAAAAAGAGTGACGTTATCAGGAAGTCTGAGTGATCGTGTTATCTGACTCGCAGCATCATGATTTCCGGACACTATAAAAACCCGAATACCTGCATCACGCAGCTGTCCCATCCGGCTGACAAAATAAATACCGGTATTGTAATCTTTCCAGTCGCAGTCATAGAGGTCGCCGGCAAGCAGAACAAAAGCTGCTTTCTCCTCAAGAGCCAACTGCACAAGATTATCAAATGCCCGGCGAGCTGCCTGCCGGATCTGTTCAAACGGAGCATCTTGATATGCTTCAAGCCCTTTTAACGGACTGTCAAGATGGATATCTGCAGCATGCAGAAAACGAAACATATATCACTCGTCAAAGTTGGGGCAGAAGGTTGTAAACCAACCAATACGGATTTCCTGACATCATAACAACAGTGTCCCCACGTATTTCACATAGTTCAGGAGTCACCTGAGCAATACCGCATTTATTACGCAATATATACACATTCTCAACACTTTAATTGAGTTGTATTAAATAATACCTGTAGAATGAGCGCAGGACTTGAATAACGATGAGCCGCTTGGTCGCTTTGGACAGCTATACATTTAATAAAAAAATGTTCCCAGATGCGATAAGTTCCAGAAAAATATTGAACTATCGAATTTGAAACATTCAGATTTTGAAAAAAGAAAAGTAAATTAAATTATATACTTAAGGAAAATGGTGTTGATCACAAATAACGATTGGCACCCCTCTTTTTTTTATGACTGAGCATGGGTTCTTTAAGGAGTCATCCATAACAGTATAACTCTCCACAGCTATGGGAACAACAACAACAACAAAAGCTGATCTGGTCAATGCTATTGCAGACAAAACAGGTCTCACGAAATATGAAACAGAATCTGTTGTTGATGCTTTTTTTGAAAGCGTCATTGATTCTCTCAAATCCGGCAAGCGCATTGAAATCAGAGGATTCGGCTCCTTCAACATCCGTCACAAAAACCTTCGCGATGCACGGAACCCGAGATCCGGGGAAAAGGTAACGGTAGAACCTAAAGATGTTCCGGTATTTAAAATTTCTAAAGAGTTCAAACACGCCGTAAGCGAAAGTCTGAAAAACAATCCATAAGCCCCACTTGGTATCAATAGCGCCGGATTGAGGAGTTTATCTGCTCTCATGATGGCATGTTCGTTTGAGATCATTGCTCCACTTCTTTCGGGTGTTCTGATGATGCATGAACATTTCACTTTTTCACAAGTTCGCCCTGAATTGCCTTACATCCACTCCACCCAGAACACCCGCATCCCTCAAGCTTTCTTTTGACCATATCGCACTTCTGATCCACTTAATAGTCCTGTACTCATTCAACAGAAAGCATCTCTAACTCCCCATTGACCTGAAATTTCATTGTTAGTTGAGTCGGTTTCGGATTTCTTCGTTGGTAAAAGCTGAACATGTTGGCGTATTTTTTATGGAAATTTAAGACTCTTTTCACTACGCTTTAAGGGAGTAATCATTACAATTACCTGTGTGTCTTTTGAATACGCAATGAAATATGTGCCGATGTAATGAGAATTCATCTTAAAAAGCGAGGTCTACCATGAAAAACTCTATCAGATTTATACGAATTACAGTTATGGCTGTCATACTGGCAAGCAATGCCGCTTACGCAAAAAGCAACAGCTTTTTAAGCAGTGCTGAAGCAAAGCTTGGATCAGGACAGAACAAGGACGCTATAGCAGACTTCACAAGGGCCATTGAACATAACCAAAATCACTCAAAATCAGACTTGACCCAAGCTTACAACCATCGAGGACTTGCTAAGCAGGCTATTGGCGATGTAGAAACCGCCAACTCAGACTTCCGGAAAGCCATAGAACTGGATCCAACGCCGAAAGATGCAATAGCATTCACCAATAGAGGGATTGCGAAATCAGCTATTGGCGATGTAGATGGTGCCACATCGGACTTTAAAATGGCGTTTTTGATTAGTGATAACTCTTCAGAGGAGTCGATAAATTTGAATAACGGGTAGCCCCGCCAATCGCTCCGACCGTCTTTAAAATAACGTTATCATAGCAACTTTAAAGCCCCGGTGACGATCAGGGGCTTTTTTTACCCCCAGCACTCTAAAGTGCACTGCAATATTGCATATGGATAAACAAACACTTGGTAATTATTTCGCATAAAACTATTAATTTGCAAACCATTTTTTTATACCGTTTCTAAACAGTGTGATATACAGTTTTAGCACACCTCTCTTTTTAAAACGCTCTCAATAGCCCGGGAACTCAAATAACTGCAACTGAAATTTTACTCAAGAACAATGCGAAAGACAGTTGTCATTACCGGCAGCACCCGTGGTATAGGCTTTGGTCTCGCTCTCAGTTTTCTTAAACGCGACTGCAATCTCGTGCTGAACGGAAAGTCTCCTGAAACCACCCGTAAGGCCATGGCCCGGCTTCAGCATTACAGCGGACATACCGCCGGCGTTCCCGCTGATATAAGCACCCCTGAAGGTATCATACAACTCTATGACGAAGCTGTCCGGCATTTCGGTCGTATCGACATCTGGATAAACAATGCCGGCATAGTCAATGAAATGCGCAATGCATGGGAACTGGATCATCGCGCAATCAGGCGGATTTTTAACGTCAATATTGAAGGGATTGTCTATGGCACTATCATTCCCTACCAGCGGATGGTAACACAGGGTGGAGGAAAGATCTTCAATATGGAGGGGCTTGGCAGCGACGGGTTTATGCAGGACGGCATGACAATTTACGGAACGACAAAAAGTGCTCTTACCTATTTTACCCGTTCCTTTGCCCACGAAGCCCGCGGTAGTTCCGTGGAGGTAGGAACCCTCAGCCCGGGCATGGTTGTGACCGACATGCTCCGAAGCACCATCAGTGATGGTTCTGCTGAAACTCTGAAAAAAAAGAGGTTCTTCAACATCATGGCTGATGACGTTGAAACCGTTTCAGAATTTCTCTGTAGCAAAATACTCTCTTCAACCGCGCAATCACCAAGAATACGGTGGCTGACCAAACCCAGAATGATTCGAAAATTACTCCTTGCCCCCTTCAGAAAAAGAGATCTCTTTTCATAAACCCTTCTCCTCCATGTCATCCCGAATGCAATGAGGGATCTATCTTCACTTCCCTCTTGACCGCCTACTGCCTACTGCAAACTTCCGACTACTCAACTTTCATAGCGGCAGCCCATACTCCTCAAGAATAACCGGAACATGCCGCGGCACCAATTTTTCAAGTAACTCCGGAGAGCGGAATTTTACATAATAGTAGTGCCGGATAAGATGAAAATCAACGGAATAGTGTGCAAATCCTATACCTTTCGGGCCAATCACACGGAGCACTCCAGCAAGCGTGTGCCCGATGAGAAAGGGAATTCTTCTTTTGGCTGAATACTCCTTGTTCATATCCCTCATGCTCTCAATAATGCGTGTCGAAGTTTTCTGGACAAACGAACGGCACTCCCACCTGCCCGATTCCGGGAAACGATCCAATTCCGGCTCAATCAGTTTCAGCAGTTTCTTGCCTGTTTCACTCCTCACGAGTACCCACTGCCGGTTCTTGTCAGGAAACAGTTCAGCCCCGATATAGCCAACGGTAATGTCTGCAAGGCTGTTGAGATAGTCAAAACAGCTCATGCATGCAGCAGGAAAAATACCGGGATCTGAAAGCTCTTCCGGAAGACTGAAAAAGGGAATTTTTTCAACCCGGCCATCATCGTGCCGGATGTGAATTCGGAAATCCTGCATGAATTCCATATGGCGTGCAGTTCCTGGCGATGGCGTCATACGTTCAAGAATCCACGGCCATTTTGAACGCGCAACATTATCCACGCAAGGGATCCCGATAGTCAGGATCTCCATTTCCCTCAGGTATTCAAATCTTTCCTGAAAATCCCTCAGCGTATGGAGGTGACATGCTGCCCCGATAACAAGTATTTTTTTCTTCCCAAGTTTACAGGCACTCTGCAGTGATTGCAGAACCGGCGAGAGAACCGGTTTATTGCCTCTGGTAGCATAGACCTCATCACTGCTCTCTGCAAGAACAGGAAAAGAGAAAAAATGATTTTCAGCAGAACGGCTTAGCGAAACAACCCCCTCAACAAGCTTCTCTTCAAGAGCCCTCATAGCCATGCGGGTAATGATGCCGCTCCACTGCGCGCCCGATACCGGATTTTTCAGCTGGGCAGTAAATCGGTCAGCAGCGATCCCGAAACGCATTTCAACCGGATCATCAAGAGATCTTTCCCGCCCAAAAAACTTTTTCTCCCTTTCACCGAGCCAGCCGTTTGTAAACACACAACTCTGGACGCTCTCTTCAACCGGCCATGTCTTAACTGAACAAAGACCGCAGGAACTGCAAAGGGCTTTTTCTGTCTGATGCATAATGGGAAGCGAAAAAAAATAATTGCTTTTTCATTCGGCGTTAAACCTTGTAAAATCATCATTTCCCCTAACTATTTCAAATCAATGATATCTCCAGCAAGTTTGATGAGCAACGTCCATACTCTTGACTGCCTACTGTACTTCAATCAACCCTCAGCACCATCCACCCCCTCTCACCCTCGTCAACATCAACAATGTATGCGACACAACCGATTCTTTTGCGTAATTTAACTCAACAAGCACTGTAGTTAAGCCATTATATTACATGTAAGTAGACGCAAATGAGCACTATGGCGCCGATAGCCAAATCCTTTTCACTCAAAACACTCTTCAGTTTTCTGGGTCCAGGATTTCTGGTTACTGTCGGATTTATTGATCCCGGCAACTGGGCAACGAATATTGAAGGTGGTTCCAAATTCGGTTATGAACTCCTCTGGGTTGTAACTCTTGGCACTGTTATGCTTATCCTCATCCAGCACATGGCAGCCAAGCTTGGTATCGCTACTGGAAAATCATTGGCAGTGAATATCCGTGAACATTTTCCGAAACCGGTAGCCGCATTTCTTGGATTCAGCGTCGTTCTTGCCTGCATAGCAACTGATGTAGCTGAGCTTTTAGGGGGGGGGATAGGATTCACTCTGCTTTTTGGTTTTCCGCTCTGGATCGGTGTTATCCTGACACTTCTTCTCGAGGTATTCCTGATTATCAGCCAACGATACCATCGAGTCGAAAAGATCATTGTTGGATTCCTTGGAATTATCACCATTTGCTACCTTTTTGAGCTTGTGATCGTCCATCCCGACTGGAGTGAGATCGCCCCCAGACTTATTGTTCCAAGTATCGGGAAAAAGAGTATTTATGTGGCACTGGCTATTCTCGGTGCACTCGTGATGCCCCACAACATCTTCCTGCATTCAAACGTTATTCACAGCCGGAAATGGGGAGTTTCGGAAGAAGAAAAAAGGGATCTGCTTCGATATGAAAAAATAGACACACTCTTCGCCATGACCCTTGGATGGATTGTCAATACCGCGATGATCATCGTTGCCGCATCCATATTTTTTCGCAACCATATTCAAGTAACAACGATTGAACAGGCGTCAGTAACTCTGAAACCTCTGGCGGGTCAGTTTGCAGGTATCCTTTTTGCAATCGCCCTCGTGTTTTCCGGCATCAGCTCGTCCATTACCGTATCAATGGCGGAGGCCAACATTATAACCGGATTTTTGGGAAAGCCAGAAGATCCCCGGACCATGCTCTACAGGTTTGCGGTTTTTGTGACGGCCATTCCTGCAGTGGTAATCATTCTCTTCAACGTGGACACCTTTCGAGTCCTGATTCTCAGCCAGGTTATCCTGAGCATACAGCTCCCCTTTACCCTTATCCCCCTTCTTATACTTTCTCGTAACAGTCAGGTGATGGGTTCTTTCAGAAGCCGTAACGTCGAGTTTGCCGCAGCAACTATGATTTCCGTACTTGTTATCGCCCTCAACATCTATTTTTTTTATACGACCATGACCGGAGCAGAGTGATATGTACGTCTATAAAAAAATTCTCGTTGCCATCGACTGTTCAGAAGTCGACGAAATCATTCTCAACCATGTTTCTTCCCTTGCGCTTAAGCTTGGAGCAACACTTCATCTGCTTCATGTAGTTCATTCCCATACCCTTGATCAGGATCGCTACCTGCGCGAACACGCTCTCACGATTCTTGAGGATTTCCGCAATAAACTGCAGGCTGATGGTATTGAGGCACACGTTTTGATCAGAAGCGGAGAACCGGAAACAGAGATTCTTAACGAGATTGATGAACATGCGTATGATCTGTTTGCAATGGCGACCCATGGGCACCGTTTACCTGGAAGAATCATGTTCGGCAGCGTTTCTCGGACTCTTCGTGAAAAAATCACCATTCCGCTGCTTCTGATCAAGCCTGATAAATAAACACTGCAGTTCTTTCTTGAAAAATAGCAGCAGACAATGCAAGAGGCTGGAAAGAAAATGTTGCCCTATTTTTTTTTATAAAAAAACATTAACCTTATATACGTGAATCTGTTGAAACCAAAAAAGGAGAATACATGAATATTGGCAAGCCTTTATTCAGAAGTATATTGATTCCTTCGATGCTTTTTATCGGGGCCTGCAGTGGAGAGAAGGCCGTTGCTGAATAAAAGTATTCATCGGCATTTCCCACAAGGGGCGGACAGTGTTATGTTTGCTCCTTTTTTTTGTTGAACAAATTTTCTAATGATAGGTGAGTATGGAATCAGAAGAACATATCATTGGCAGCCGGACATGGCCCCATCCTGAAGTTGTTGAAGATCTCGCCCAATTGCGCCAAATAGCCCCCCTGACCCATTGCATCACCAATATTGTCGTTACAAATTTTACAGCGAACGTTCTCCTTGCCGTTGGAGCCTCACCGGCAATGGTAGTAACAATTGAGGAGGTTGCTGAATTCGTACGAATTGCCCTGGCACTGTTAATCAATGTCGGCACCATAACCACCATTGACGCCGAGATAATGCTCAAAGCAGCTGCTACTGCTCAAGAGACAAATACTCCATGGGTTCTTGATCCTGTTGCAGTTGGAGCACTGAAGTTCCGAACCGACATTGTCGCTGAACTTATCAGGTATCACCCGACAGTTATACGGGGAAATGCTTCTGAAATTCTTGAATTAAGTGGCTTTAAAGGCGGAGGAAAAGGCGTCGATGCAACAGAATCATCACTTTCCGCGCTTCCCGCTGCCCTGCAACTTGCTGAAAGGACGGGAGCTGTCGTTGCTCTCAGTGGGAAGGTCGATTATGTTACTGACGGAAAAGAGATCATCACTATCCCTGGCGGACATGAAATTATGACCAGAATCACCGGTACAGGATGTTCCCTTGGTGCCTTGATTGCCGCATTTTTACCGGTAACAAAAACACCTCTTCGAGCTGCTATAGCCGCATCTGTACTTTTTGCCACAGCAGGTGAACGTGCTTTCATGGAAGCTTACGGTACCGGCAGTTTCAGTATGTTATTTCTGGATCAGCTTTCAACTATCGGCATTAGATAAGGATTGCTGATATTAACAGCTAGCTCTAAATGAAATAAGGGACTCAGTCATTATAAAAATACCGTTTTAGAGCTGATGCTTATATCCCACCACTGGAGTTCTTTTGATCGCATTAGTCTTTTTTCAAGATTCTTTTTTTCTTTACCGCAAAGCTTTATACCCTTTTGGTATACCGT
>CAIVCU010000289.1 GCA_903904495.1 uncultured Chlorobiaceae bacterium | reverse complement strand
TCCTACCGTCAATGGAAAACCGGGTGTTCACCATGTCTTCAGCCGTACTATAAAAGATGTTGTGTGTCGTTATAAAACCATGCAGGGCTACCGGGTGCCTCGCAAGGCCGGATGGGATACCCATGGATTGCCCGTAGAGATTTCGGTGGAAAAAAAACTTGGCCTTAAAAACAAAGCTCAGGTTGTTGAATACGGAGATGGAGAGTTCAATGCCGAGGCAAGGGCACTCGTCTACCATCATATTGACGATAATCGTGAAGGCTGGGGAAAGCTGACCGAGCGGATGGGATACTGGGTTGATATGGATCATCCTTACATAACCTGTACCAATGACTATATCGAGTCGGTCTGGTGGGCTCTGAAAACCATTTTTGACAAGGGGTTGATTTACAAGGATTATAAAATTGTACCTCAGGATCCTAAATCCGAAACGGTGCTGAGTTCGCATGAACTTGCTCTGGGCTACAAAGAGGTTAAAGACCCGAGTATTTATGTGAAGTTCAAGGTCAGGGGATCTGAAGAGTCTTTTCTCGTATGGACGACTACCCCATGGACATTGATTTCAAATGTCGCTCTCTGTGTCGGTTCAGATATTGACTATGTCAAGGTTGCGCATGCCAAAAGTGGCGAAGTGATGATTCTTGCCAAGTCGCGTCTGCAGGTGCTTCTTGAGAAAGACGATGAGGGAGAGTCGCTGTGGAAGGTTATTGCCGATCTCAAAGGACGTGATCTTGAAGGACTTGACTATGAGCCGCTTTTCACGTATTTGCATCCCGAAAAAAAGTGCTGGTACGTTACAGCCGGTTCATTTGTTTCAACTGAGGACGGAACCGGTATTGTGCATATTGCTCCGGCTTTCGGTGCCGATGACTATGAGATTGCCAAGAAATACGATCTGCCGATGCTCCAGCCGGTGGCGAGGAACGGATGTTTTACAGCTGAAGTAAACGATTATGATGGAATGTTTTTCAAGGATACTGATCCGTTGATAATCCGTCAGCTCCGTGATGCGGGAAAGTTGTACCGCAAGGAGACCATTACCCATACCTACCCGTTTTCATGGCGTTATGATGTGCCAGTGATCTATTATGCAAGGGAGTCCTGGTATATAAGAACTACCGCTATAGCGGATCGTATGGTGGAGCTCAATAAAACCATTAACTGGTGCCCTCCCGAGATTGGTACAGGCCGTTTCGGTAACTGGCTCGAGGATAACAAGGACTGGGCGCTTTCACGTGAGCGCTTCTGGGGCTCGCCGCTTCCTTTATGGGTTTCGGAGAATTTTGCTATTGGCGATGATGCGGCTTCGGGAAAAATGTTTGCGATTGGTTCAGTGGCTGATTTGCGTGAGGGATTCATAGATATAGATGGAGAGCAGCTTCTTCTGGGAGACGCCCTTGACAGGGAGCTGGTAACACTTGATCTTCACAAGCCGTTTGTTGACAGGATCTACTTTATCAGGGACGGGGTACGCTTCAACCGCACACCCGAGCTTGTTGATGTCTGGTTCGACAGTGGTTCAATGCCTTTTGCACAGCTGCACTATCCTTTTGAAAATCGTGAACTGTTCGACCAGACCTTTCCAGCCGACTTTATAGCTGAAGGAGTTGATCAGACCAGAGGGTGGTTCTATACCATGCACGCCATTGCAACGCTGATATTTGACAAACCGGCATACAAAAACCTGATTGTAAACGGGCATATTCTTGATAAAAGCGGCCACAAAATGTCAAAGTCGAAAGGCAATGTGGTTGATCCGTTTGAGACCATGGAGCGTTATGGTGCCGATGCGCTTCGCTGGTACCTGATGGTGACAAGTCCTCCATGGAGGCCGAAATCGTTTAACGTTGATGAGATTGAGGAAGAACAGCGCAAATTTTTCCGTGCATTCATCAACAGCTACAATTTCTTTGTGCTCTATGCCAATGTTGATGGCTTCAGGTTTTCAGAGCCGGCTGTTCCGCTGCAGGAGCGTTCAGAGCTCGACCGCTGGGTTTTGTCGTCTCTTAACACGCTTGTTGGATGCGTCCATATGCGAATGGAGCAGTATGACCTTACCGGTGCAGTCAGGCTGATCAATGATTTTACCGTTGATGATCTTTCAAACTGGTATATCCGCCGGTCACGAAAACGCTTTTGGAAAAGCGACATGGGGCCAGACAAGATTGCCGCCTATCAGACGCTTTACAGCACTCTTGAGACGCTCGCAAAACTGCTTGCTCCCTTTACTCCGTTTCTTGCTGAGCGGATATATTTGAATCTTAACGGTGTCAGCGGGCTCGAATCTTGTGAATCAGTGCATTTGTCTGATTTCCCCGAGCTTGATATCTCAGCTATCGACCGGCCGCTTGAGCAACGCATGAAAAAGGCTCAGATTATTACCTCGCTTGTGCGAACCATGCGCGAAAAGGCTTCCATTAAGGTTCGTCAGCCGCTCAAGCGTATTCTGCTTGCAGTCAACGATGCAGCCGCAAAGGAAGAGTATTGTTTGGTTGATGATATTATTCTCGAAGAGATCAATGTTCAGAAGATAGAGTACATAGAGGAGGATGGCTCGGTTATAAGCAAAAAGGTAAAACCGAATTTCAAATCCCTCGGCCCGCGTTTCGGCAAGGATATGAAAACGCTTGCTGAAGCCATAAGGATGATGAGCCATAAACAGATTGCACTTCTGGAACACCAGGGTCATCTCTCTCTTGAGCTTGACGGCAGAGTGTTCGATATAATGCGTGATGATGTAGAGATCATGCATGAGGATATCGAGGGCTGGCTGGTAGCATCCGATGAGGCCAATGGCATCATGGTGGCACTTGATACAGAGATGAACGAAGAGCTTGAAATGCTCGGGCTTTCCCGTGAACTGGTAAGTCGCATTCAGGCACTCCGCAAGGAAAACGGCTACGAAATTACCGACCGGATTTCTCTTTCTATTCAGGGATCGGAAAAACTTCTGGATGCTGTGAAGAAAAATGATGCGTATATTAAAGCAGAAACCTTAGCCACATCTCTTTCCGCAATTACATTCGATCTTTCATCTGCGAGTCAGGGAAGGGAGGAGGCGGTTAATGGCGAAATTTGCTGGTTATCACTTGAAAAATATGCAAGTTAATAGTATTATTTAACTCTGTATTTTTACAGCCCTCTTTGTGATTAAGAAAATGTGATCTATTATGGCCAAAAAGAACAGCAGTGCTTCAAAGAAGGAAAATGAGGTTATTGAGGAGCCGGTACTTACTAAAACTTATTTAACCGACGAAGAACTCGAGCATTTCAAGCAGTTGCTGCTTAAAAGACGTGAAGAGGTACTTCGTGATCTTGATATTCTCCGCTCTTCAATTTCCGATGAGAATGCGGAAGATTCCATTAATTCGAATTACTCCATGCATATGGCTGACCACGGTACCGATACCATGGATCGTGAACAGCGCTTCATGTTTATCGCCCGCGACGAAAAATATATCACCTATATCGATCAGGCTCTTGATAGAATCAGAAACAAGGTCTACGGTATCTGTATCAAGTCCGGAAAACCGATTCCAAAAAAGAGACTGGAGGCTGTGCCGCATACCTCAGTGCGAATTGAATTCAAACAAGGGAAAAAGTAGGGGCAAAGCAATTGTAATGTAATGTTGAAGAGAGTGAAAAAGGCGTCCGGTTGGGACGCCTTTTTCATGATCAGTCGTTTTCCTCTTTGTCGGTTGTCACATCTGTCCTGACTTGTGCCAAAATTTGAAAAAGCACTGACCAAGAAAATTAAGTTCTCTATTTTATTACAGTTAAGATTTCCGGGTTCCTGAGTATTGGCACTAATGCTATCTTCTCCCTATG
>CAIVCU010000288.1 GCA_903904495.1 uncultured Chlorobiaceae bacterium | reverse complement strand
GCCCTTACAGCAAAAGGTCTTACACGTGAAGAGGCATACCTGCTTGTACAGCGGAACGCTATGGAGAGCTGGTCTTCAAAAGTCCACCTTCGTGAACTGGTACTGAATGATGAAGAACTTAAGAAACATTTCACCCCCGAAGAGGTCGCCGACCTGTTCAGCTTTGAAAACATCCTGAACAAGCTGAAAACCAGCGTCGACACCATCTTTAAGCGCAACGACCTCTGAAAAGAGTCCTGTCAGCTCTTTTTCAGGACATCATATATCTCCCCTTCCTCCGGGAAGCTCAAACTCCGCAAGAACAACTTTTGCGGAGTTTTTCTTGTTATGGTCACTCCGAAATAGTAACAAGGGCCAAAAACCAAAAAAACACGCCAAGACTTCATTTTTTTCGGGATTTCAACATAAATGGCATATTTTTTATCGGAAAAAAGATTAAAAACATAAGAATATTACTTAAATGTATTTTTTTTATTAAAAAAATCTCTTACTTTTTAACCGTCCCTTAAATTATTAACCATCATTAATTATGAAATCAGCAGCAACAATAAGACCCGGCAGGGGGGACTATTTCGCCCGAATCAGGGAGAACATGTCAAAACAAAAAAACTGGAAACTTGGTTTAACCATTTTTGCAGGTAAGATGATCGGACTTTTCCTGGTCCTGTTAGCAATGTCAACGTTAACCGGTATTTTAGGAATCCCGGCTATGGCTGCGGCACCCACCTACACACCTATGGAAACGAATCTGGTTAACTCCATTAACACAGTCTGGACATTGGTTGCTGCGTTTCTTGTATTTGGAATGCAGGCTGGTTTCGTCATGCTGGAGGCCGGTTTCGCAAGAAAACAGGAAACCGTTAACGTCCTGATAGAGTGTGTGCTGGATACAGCTATCTGCGGCATCTCATTCTGGGCCATCGGATATGCCTTCATGTTCAGTGAAGGTAATGGCTTTATAGGTCAGCACTGGTTCTTCCTGCAGGGAGCCCCTCCCCTTTATGGAACAACCGGTATCGCGTTATTGGCTCATTGGATATTTCAGTTTGCATTTGCCGATACAGCCTCGACCATTACTTCAGGCGCGATGATCGGTCGTACCAGTTTCCGTGGCGACATCCTTTACAGTATAGTTGTTACAGCTCTTATTTATCCAATCATTGGTCACTGGGCATGGGGACCTGACGGATTCCTGGCAACTATGGGCAGCAAAGGCAATTTTTTACCTCAATTAGGTCAGCCATTCCGTGATTTTGCAGGATCGACTGTTGTTCATACTATAGGTGGTATGGTTTCATTAGCTGGCGCAATTGTTTTAGGGCCTCGTATCGGACGCATCTTCCTTCGTGATGACAAAGAAAGAGGTGGCCTGCCAGCAGCACACAACCTTCCGGTTGCTGTAACAGGAGCCTTCCTGTTGTGGTTCGGATGGTATGGCTTCAACCCGGGCAGCACCCTTTCAGCTATGGACGCTATCGGCATTGGTCGTGTGGCTGCAAATACAACACTGGCTGCTTGCGGCGGTGCACTCAGTGCAATGTTCCTCGCTTTTTATGTAGGCGCTTTCAAAGGCAAATTTGACGTCAGCTTTTCTGTGAACGGATTGCTGGGTGGTTTGGTTGCAATCACCGCACCCTGCTATTGGGTTTCACCTTTCGGAGCTATCATTATCGGTCTTGTTGCTGGTATTCTTGTTTTTTCAGGCATCTACCTGCTTGAATATCTTCGTATTGATGATCCTGTAGGTGCTGTTTCTGTTCATGGTATATGTGGTATTTTCGGCACCTGGGCTATCGGTCTTTTTGCAACTGGTGAGTTCGGGGCTTCCACACCAATAGGCCCTGATAACAGTGCCCCTGTAACAGGACTCTTCTATGGTGGAGGATGGGATGTATTCATTGCACAATTTATTGGAAATGCAATCATTACATCAGCGACCTTCCTTGTTGCGATCATACTGATGTGGACAATAAATAAATTACCATATCCATTTAAATTACGTGTTGAGCCTGAAGGTGAAACCGGAGTTGGAGGATTGGATGTATTTGAACACGGTGCTGAGGCATATACCATACATTAAATACAGTCGATTGAAAACAGGGGACAATTAACCCCCCTGTTTTCAATCAGTTAACTTATTAAACCCATAGTAATCATGAAAAAAATTGAAGCCATTATAAGGCGTTCCAAATTTGAGGAAGTTAAAGCGGCGTTGCACGCCATTGATATCGACTTCTTCTCCTATACCGAATCATACGGCGTTGGAAATGAACGGAAGAAGAAAGATGTATTCCGTGGATCCAATGATACTGACTATATCTCTCGTTTATCGCTTTCGATTGTTGTTCGCGACATCAACCTTCAAAAAACAGTGGCCTGTCTTTTGAAATCAGCGTATACCGGTGAAGTAGGTGATGGTAAGATCTTCGTATGGACTATCGAAGAGTCTTATCGCATCCGTACAGGAGAGAGTGGTGACGATTCCATGTATAACAAGGATTAATTGATTTAAATTAAGAATAACGTCTTTCCTGCAATAAAAAAGCCGCTTCATGAAAAGGCGGCTTTTTTATTACAGGAAAGGTTATTTCAGTAGATAACTTCGCGTCGATTATGGCTCGTCAAAGAATGAGAGCTGTGGACTGGCTTGAGGTTTTCCTTTTAAGCGGTACTCCCTGTAAGCATTGATCAATGCATTGGTAGAGCTGTCATGTGTGCGGACTTTTTCACCCCCCTGTATTTCAGGGAAAATGGTTTTAGCGAGCTGTTTTCCGAGCTCGACACCCCATTGATCGAATGAGTTAACTTCCCAGATAATTCCCTGAACAAACACCTTATGCTCATACATGGCAATAAGGCTGCCGAGAGTAAACGGATTGAGCTCATTGACAAGAATTGTATTCGTAGGCCTGTTTCCTGGAAATACCTTGTGAGGAAGCAGTGCCGTGACTTCATCGGGATCACAGCCGGATAATTCAAGTTCCTGCAGGACCTCTCGTTCGTCTTTGCCCTTCATGAGAGCTTCTGTCTGTGCAAAACAGTTTGCAAGCAGTATATCATGATGCTCCCCTACCGGGTTCTGAGTCTTAAGCGGCACTATAAAATCTGCAGGAATAAAGTTCGGTCCCTGGTGCAGAAGCTGAAAAAATGCATGTTGTGAGTTTGTTCCGGGTTCACCCCATATCACCGGACCGGTAGCGTACTCAACCATACTGCCCTGACGGTTGACCCTCTTGCCGTTACTCTCCATATCAAGCTGCTGGAGATAGGCTGGAAAGCGGTGCATATACTGGTCGTAGGGAATGACAGCGTGGGATGAAACTTCAAAAAAATTATTGTACCAGATACCAAGCACAGCAAGAAGAACAGGAATATTCTTTTCAAGAGGCTCATTCTGAAAATGCCGGTCCATGGCATACGCCCCGTTGAGCAGCTCCTGAAAACGGTCAAACCCAAGGAAAAGCGCAATGGAAAGTCCAATGGAAGACCACAGGGAATAACGCCCGCCAACCCAATCCCAGAAGCGGAACATGTTTGCTTCGTCAATACCGAATGCAACAACTTTTTCTCTGTTGGTTGAAACTGCAACAAAATGCTTTGCGATATGCAATTCATCGAGTGCATGAGTCAGAAACCAATCGCGAGCAGTCATCGCATTGGTCAGCGTCTCTTGTGTCGTAAATGTTTTCGAGGCAATGATGAAAAGCGTTGTTTCCGGATTAAGTTTTTTCAGTGTCTCGCTGATATGTGTTCCATCAATGTTGGACACAAAATGCACCTGAAGCCCTCCCTGTGCAAAAGGTCGGAGCGCTTCGGTAACCATGCAGGGACCAAGATCAGAACCGCCGATACCGATATTCACTATATCTGTCATTGTACGCCCTGTATATCCCTTCCATTTGCCCGATATAACATCCTCGCAGCAGCTCTTCATCTGCCGAAGCACATCAGCAATTTCCTCTGAAATATCAACACCATCAATTTCAAGAGAATATCCCGGAGGTCTTCGAAGAGCTGTATGCAGCACTGAACGGTGTTCTGTGAAATTTATAGCTTGGCCATCAAACATCTCTCCACGCATTTTTTCAAGCCCGGCAACACGCGCAAGATCCAGAAGCAGCTCCAGGGTATGTGAAGTGATCCTGTTTTTCGAATAGTCAAGCAACAGCTCCCCCCAGACAATCGAAAACCGCTCAAAACGGTCACCGTCCCCCTGGAAAAGCGCCCTCATATGCATGTTATCAATTTCATGTTTGTGCGACACAAGGGCGCTCCACGCAGCGCTTCGGGATAGATCCATAATGTTGTTCATTAATAATATTTCACAGAATAGAATGGATTGTTGAGTTCTCAATAGGGAATATAACGCAACATGAGGGTCGATCCATCGGTATCACGCTCAATACCGATTATTTCGGCAATGCTCCTGATAATATGTACCCCCCTGCCTGATTTTTGCAATAAATCCTGGAAGTCACATGGGTTCGCCAAGTCATCAGGATTAAAGCCTTTACCGCAATCCATGATAGATACGTTAAGAGAGTTTGCTGCAACCTCAAACGAACACGTTACTGTCAGATCATCCCGATCACTGTTGCCATGCCTGACTGCATTAACAAAAGCCTCTTTGATGGAAAGCTGAAGAGCATCAATAAACTCATTACTATAATACTCCCTCTCACAGAGAGAGATGACAAAATCATACAGCGCAATATATCCCGAGTAGCCTCCGGAAAGCAGAATTTCAGAACGTATCATGTCATGGATACCGTTACGATGTCGGTCATATAAGACGTTAATTTACGACGAAGCGGGATCACTGACAAAAAATGAAAACACGATGAAATCCCTTTAATTTTTAAGATACAGAACAAATACACCTAATATTTTATTACTTTTTTGTATATTTTTTCATAATATTTATATTATATCCGGTGATTCTCATTAAAGAAAACGGAAGTTTTTTTTAGGGCCCAACCACAACACAACGACTAACCACACACAACTGAAAAAACAGAACCAGG
>CAIVCU010000287.1 GCA_903904495.1 uncultured Chlorobiaceae bacterium | reverse complement strand
GTGCTCGTAGCATCAGCTACCCCATCCCCACCTGAAGGGGATAAACTTTTGTTAGTGATCCTGTGAAAACTTGTTGCTAATATTCACTAATTAATGATTTATTTGCAAAACTGAACTTGATAAACTACTAATATATAATAGGATAAGTATTTGACAAGTCTTGATCGGTTAAATCTTCATGAAATACTATGGGTAATAACCCTCATTCTTGCAAATCTCAGACAAGTTCAGGGATCGTACGCAGTTTAATAACCGAAAATATCCTTAAGCGCAAGCTCCTTGATTGTTCCATATTTACCCAACGTTTCCATGTCAAGATTTTCTTTTTTGCCAAGAACCAGCATGACATGTTTTTTGTTCTTAAAATGCGCATTGTGGAATTTTTCGATATCGTCGAGGCTCATGGTTGCAACATCACGATAAATATCCTTTCTGATATCATAGTCATGTCCCAGCCTTACAGCGTCTTCATAATTGAAAAGAACCTCTGTTCTGGTCAGTCGTTCAGTGGATATTTTTTGCAGAATGCCGGTTTGTGCCGAAACAAACAGTTCGGGTGACTTCGGCAGTTCATTCATCAGTGTGTTGATGCCATCGAGTGCTTCGGGCAACTTGTCTGACTGTGTGCCGATATAGCTGACAATATAATTGTGTTCTTTTTGCTGCTTTGGTGCTTTAAATACAGAAAAAACAGAGTAAGCTAAAGCTTTCGCTTCGCGGAGCTCCTGGAAGACTACTGACGACATGCCTCCACCGTAATATTCGTTGAAAAGAGTTACCATCGGTACCATGGAAGGATCGTAGAGTTCGTCCTTTGTCAACATAAGCACTTCTGCCTGAGTCATATCGTAATCAACGACATAGACAAGATTATCATGCTGTTCAAGGTCTTTGTAAGGGTCGGATGTCGGCACCGCCTTGAATGATTCAGGGTATTGCCTGACCGAACGCAGTTCACTCAGTACCTCGCCGGATTGGGCAGGTCCGTAGTAGAGTACCCGATGGCGGTAGTGCAGGAGATTTTGAATCTCCTCGAGCAGCTCTTTAGAGGTTATTTTTTCAAGTTTCTCATTGCTGAGAACGTTGGTGAATGGTGAAACGGGTCCATACTTACCGTAGTTGGCCATCGCTTCAATGAGTATCTTCTTTTTGGAAAGTTTATCGTCAGCACGCTCTTTTAACATTCCCGCTTTAAGCTTTTCAAGCGTGGCTTCATCAGGACAGGGATCAACAAGAAGATTTTCAAGCAGTCGAATTGCCGCTGCTGAGTTATTTTGAAGCCCCGACAGTTTAAGGTAAACGTAATGATCAGAAGTAAATGCTGAAAAGCTTGCTCCGATTTTATAGAGTTCCTGGTTGAATTCTGCAGGTTTGAGGCCTGATGTCCCGAGATAGGAGAGGTAGTCCAGTGCAAGCTCTATGTTTTTACTGCTATTTTTCCCGATATCGAAGACATAATACAGAGAGAAAAGCTCGTTTTCCCGATTTTGCAGATAATGCAGTTTGATATCAGGGTTGATATCAAAAAACTCTATATCCTTTGTATAGTCAAGAAAACATGGCTCGGTTTTTTTTGATTTTTGAGCCAGCAGTTTTTCTGCAAACGGTGACGAAGTATTCCGGTTTACCTTGAGCGGGGTGATCAGTGGTTTCTGAATTTTCGTTTCACTTTCTGGTACGCCATGTTCCTTGTAGACGCTTACGTAATTAGCGTTGTAGTGCTTCCGGGCAAATGTTATAAGATCATCCTTTTTGATATGCTGCAGACGTTCGAACTGACTGACGTGTTCCGGCCACTCCATACCCCAGATAAACGAATCAACATACGACTCAACCCGACCCTTGTTGTTTTCATAGAGCTTAAGCTGTTCAATTTTCAGATCATTGATTGACGCCTCAAGCAGCCACTCGGGAAACTTACCCTCTTTGAGAAGTTCGACCTGGCTGAGCAGCAGTTCTTTCACCTGATCAAGGCTCTGACCTTCCCTTGGTTTACCACTCAGCATATGTGCGGAGTAATCTTTCATCATCACCAGCATCGATCCGCCATCAAGGACTTTCTGCTGCTGGTTGAGGTTAAGATCAATAAGGCCGGCAGTCTGGTTATATAAAATCTTGTCAATAAGGGTAAGGTAATCGGCATCTGAGCTGTTGATTCCATTGAATCTGAATCCGATCACCACCTCTTCTGATTCCGGTCCTGCAACCTTGATGACGGCAGGTTCAGTGATTGCCGCTTCAACAGCAGGGGTAAAGAGTGGAACCTCCTTCGGCTGAAGCACTGAAAACTTTTCATCAATAAGTTTTATTGCGGTATCAGGATCGAAATCTCCGGCAATACAGAGCGCCATGTTGTTAGGCACATAGTAGGTGCGGTAGTAATCGATAACATTTTTTATGGAAGGGTTTTTCAGGTGTTCGGCTTTGCCGATCGTAGTCTGAGTGCCATAGGTGTGTTTTTTAAAGAGTTCGGCAAAAAGACTCTCCCATATTTTTCTGCTGTCGCTGTCCATAGTCATGTTTTTCTCTTCATACACGGTTTCAAGTTCTGTATGAAAAAGTCTCATGACTGGATTACGGAATCGCTCGGCTTCCATGGTAAGCCACTGGTCCAGCTTGTTCGAAGGAATATCGTTGAGATAGACAGTTTGTTCAACCCAGGTATAGGCATTGGTTCCATGAGCCCCAATGGAGTTCAGGATTTTATCATATTCGTTTGGTACAGTATAGCTGGCAGCACTATTTGATATAGTGTCGATATCCTTGTAAATCGCCGCCCTTTTTTCAGGATCAGCAGTTGAACGGTATTTCTCAAAGAGTTCCGTAATTTTTTCAAGCTCGGTATGTTCCTTTGCATAGTCAAGTGAGCCGATTGAATCCGTTCCCTTGAAGAGCATATGCTCAAGGTAATGGGCAAGACCTGTGGTCTCTGCGGGATCATGTTTACTGCCCGCCCTTACGGCGATTGAGGTGTATATTCTTGGTTCGTCCCGATGAGGACTCATGTAAACAGTAAGACCGTTATCGAGTGTGTAGATTCTTGTGTGGAGAGAGTCTCCGGGAGCCGTCTTGTATGGGTAATTCTTAATGTCGTTAACCATGGGTTTGCATGATATTAAATGTAAAAAGAGATCCCGATGGTGAGCATCGGGATACGGCTGTTTCTGAAACTGAAAAAATGGCCCCGCATCTGAAAAAATATAATAATGGGATATAAAGAGCATAATTGCAACCACCATCATTGGCCATTTTAAATAATATACAGTCTGTAAGCTCAAGTATGCAGAAGAGTTGTCACCTCTCCTTACATTGGTTGCGGGTTAAAACGCTCTTCCGGAGGCAAAATGGGCCGTTTATGTTGCCTCTGGACCTTGCGTAAGAACTAACAAATAGCTTTAATAGTTCTTCTAAGCGCCGGTTAAGAAGAACACGAAATATTATCAAGTGAGGAGAGTAGTTTATGCAGGAGAGCGGGAACGGAATATACAGGCTTGTAAGTCCCTACAGTCCGGCGGGCGATCAGCCGAAGGCCATAGAGGCGCTCTCTGAAGGAGTTCTTTCGGGGAATCCATACCAGACGCTGCTTGGCGTGACTGGTTCTGGAAAAACCTACACAATTTCTAACGTCATTGCTCAGGTCAATAAGCCTGTTCTGGTGATGAGCCATAACAAGACTCTGGC
>CAIVCU010000286.1 GCA_903904495.1 uncultured Chlorobiaceae bacterium | reverse complement strand
TGGCATTCTCATGTAGGGACTTGCCGTATTTGAACCCTTTAGCCAGTTTGGCTTTGTGGTATTTCGGCATGGTTTGTTAAATTACTCCCGTCTTTGCGGCTGACAGCATGTATATAAAGCAAGAGCACTAAAATAAACAATTAAAAAATTTATTCCTGTACTACAGGGCTCCTCTACCGGCAAATATGATATACCTCTATGGCCATTTCACCACTGATTTCCCGCCATATTCTTCCCTTTACTCTGAAGCTTCTCTATGCAAGCCTCAGGATATCATTGACACCCTCATCCTGGAATAAGCAGTTTGCCGACAAAGGTGCCATATTCACCTTCTGGCATGGTAAAATGGTTACCGGCTGGCTTCTTGCCAAGGCACTCTTTCCTGCAAAAAAAATAGTTGCCGTCGTAAGCCTTTCTAAAGATGGACGTATTCTTTCCGACACTCTTGAGCAACTTGATTTTACACTTATCCGGGGCTCAAGCTCCAGAGGAGGTGATGAGGTCAAAGATGCCATGCAAAAAACACTCCAAAAAGAAAATATTATCGTTCTTACACCTGACGGCCCGAGAGGACCAATCTATCAGTTCAAATATGGGACCTTGCGAATAGCCTCAAGTAACCACTATCCGCTGATTTTTGCTGAAATCAGTTATGAAAAAGCATGGAAACTTAAAAGCTGGGACAACTTTGAAATCCCGAAACCATTCAGCAGAGCGACTGTCATGATTCACAGTATTGAACTGCCTGAATTTGAAAGCGAAGAAGAACTGCGCATTTATACAACAAACCTTTCAGACCGTCTCGGCCATGCATAACCCGTTTTCTCTTCTTCTCAGGCCTTTTGCACTGATCTACCTATCTGTGGCGCAGCTTCGCAATGCACTTTTCGATCGGAAGCTGTTCAAATCATGGCGGTCACCAATTCCTGTTGTATCAATCGGAAACCTTTCTGCCGGCGGAACAGGAAAGACTCCTCTCGTTGACCTGGTGGTCAAATATTATCTCTCGATCGGCTGCAAACCTGCAATCATATCAAGGGGTTACCAGCGTGAGTCAAAAGGTGTGCAGCTTGTTTCCGATGGTCAAAAAATCATACTGAGCAGCAGAGAAGCTGGTGATGAAACCGCCATGCTCGCATGGAACAACCCGGATGCGATAGTTGTAGTCTCTGAAAAACGAAAAGACGCGGTAACCTATATCGCCAATCGCTTTGCCCAGCGCTTACCCGGGGTTATCATACTCGACGATGCTTTCCAGCATCGTGCGATTCAGAGAAACCTCGATATCGCTGTCATCAATACTTCAGAACCTTTTAAAAAAGCAAAAATGCTGCCCGAGGGTCGCCTCAGGGAACCGCTGAAAAATCTTTCAAGAGCCAATCTGATTATACTGAACAAAATTACCGATGAAAAGAAAGCTGGATTAATCATGAAGGAAGTGGAAAAAACAGGACTCCCTGTAGTAAAAGCACGAGTAAAAAACGGAGAGTTGATCTGCTTTTCAGGGGCCTTTGCAACTTCAGATGAAGCGCCTTCGCCCAGAAGCCTTAATGCTCTTGCGTTTGCCGGTATCGCAGCTCCCGAAAACTTTCTGGAGAGTCTCAAAAAAGAGGGGGTAAACGTTGCAGCTCACCGTTTTTTCCGTGACCATGAACACCTCAGTGCAAAAAAACTACAGGCGGTGCGTCGGGAAGCTGAAAAAAAGGGACTGAGCCTGATTACCACCGAAAAAGACTACTTCCGCATGCTCGGACGTCCGGAACTGATCCGTATTATTACCTCAAGACCCTGTTATTACCTTAAAATCGAAACAGATATTTTCGAAGGCAAAGAGATACTGCACTCCATGCTGAAAACCGCTATCGGCAGATAAACTTAAAATAACCGGATTATTAAAGAGGAGGGCTTCTGTTTCAACAACAATGCCCGACCGTTATTCCTTGATGATTTTTGAAATTGCTTTAAACCTCTCACCTTCGGCAACATGCAATATTTCAAAAACAGCCATTTCGGTACTGGTCAGGGATGCCCCTGCTTTTTCAATACACCGGATCCCAAGCAATTTGTTCTCTTCGGTTCTGGACGAAACAGCATCGGTCACCAGATGAACATTGTATCCGAACTCAACCAGATCCACAGCTGTCTGGTAGACGCAAACATGGGTTTCAATCCCAGCGACCAGAATATCATTTCTTTTGAATGAACGAAGCTGCTTCATGAACTCCTCGTTTCCACAACAACTGAATGAAAGTTTTTCAACAGGAACATTATCGGGCAACAGCTCCTTCAAGGAGTCAATGGTATGTCCCAAACCTTTCGGGTACTGTTCTGTAACCAAAACCGGCACCTCAAGAATTGAACATGCCCTGATCAGCTTACTGATATTCTTTTCCAGAACGACAGACTGAAAAACACCCTGAGCCAACCTGCCCTGCACATCAATAATCAAGAGAAGTGTTCCTTTGGAAGTAATCATATCAATATCCTCAATGAAAAAATAATTAGATTGAAGTAGTGTTTTAACAACAGAAAAACAACATTATTGTAGCTTTCAAGATACGTGTTTACGAGCAATCTATGAATACTGAACCCTCCCGAAAAAGTAAATTACCCTGGGGTAAAAAGGGAGAATACCTCGTCGTTCTTCAGTTTGTGCTCCTGTTAACCTTTTTACTTCTCCCGGTCTACCCCTCATATTCGGGTTTCAAGCTCATCAAAACGCTGACCTTCATGAGATGGACAATGCTCACTGTGTGCTGGGTAACCGCGTTCCTTTTTGGAACACTCGGATTGTTCCAGATCAAACACTTTCTGACACCTCTTCCCTATCCGGTCGATCACAATCAACTCGTTACCACAGGAATTTATGCCCTGGTGCGCCACCCTCTTTACAGCAGTCTCATTGTTTCAGCTTTTGGATGGGCAGTTTTTCAGATAAGCTTTTCCCATCTTCTCATGACCGGTATAGTGTTTCTGTTTTTCAGTTACAAAACTTCATGGGAGGAAGTGTGGCTGACCGAACTCCATCCAGAGTATTCCGACTATACCCGGCACGTTAAAAAATTCATTCCATGGATCTACTGACAACAACTATGAAAAAAATTGGCGTTCTTCTTTCGGGATGCGGTTTTCTTGACGGATCGGAAATCCAGGAAGCCGTCCTGACCCTTCTTGCGCTCGATAAAGCCGGCGTAGAAGCTGTTTGTCTTGCGCCGGACATCATGCAGCACGATGTGATCAATCATTACACCGATCTGGAAATGATAAACGAGTCCCGTAATGTCCTTGTCGAATCGGCACGAATTGCCCGGGGTTCAATCCATAATCTCAAAGAGATCAACACCATTGCACTCGATGCCCTCATTATGCCCGGAGGATACGGAGTAGCAAAAAACCTCAGCAATTATGCCTTCAAGGAAACCGAATGCAACGTCAATGAAGAGGTTGCAATGGCACTCCAATTATTCTATAACAGAGATAAGCCCCTTGGCTTCATCTGCATCTCACCTGCTATCGCGGCAAAAGTACTTGGTCACGAACACATCGAACTGACAATCGGCAACGACCCAGAAACATCCGCACACATCGAAGCTATGGGCGCCCGGCACATCGACTGCCAGGTCTGGAATACTGTTATCAGCAAAAAAGGGAAAATTGTCAGCACACCGGCCTATATGCTCGGACCAACAATAGGAGAAGTTGCCAAAGGTATAGAAAAACTGGTTGCTGACATACTCGCGTTACTCTGACTTACGGTTTTTTTCAAACGGAATCCCCGCTTCCCTGGGAGCGGAAGCCCTGCCGACAAAGCCTGCAAGCACAAAAAGAGTAATGACATAGGGTAGTGACTGCACCAGTTGTGAAGGAATTAATCCCGACTGGAGCCAGATTTCCATGGATTCCGTGGCGGCAAACATAAGGCTCGCAAGAGCAGCTCCCGCCGGAGTCCATTTCCCGATAATCATAGCTGCAAGTGCGATATACCCACGACCAGCCGACATATTATCTGTAAAAGTATGCTGCTGAAAAACAAGAAAAGCTCCGGCAAGTGCGGCCAGCGCACCGGATATCAGCACACCTGAGTACCGCATACGATCAACATTGATACCGGCACTGTCGGCAGTTTCAGCACTTTCACCTGTTGCCCGGAGCCTCAGCCCGTAAGGAGTCTTAAAAAGCAGAAACTGACCGGCAGCAACTGAAAAAACTGCCACATAAAACAAGGGATCCATAAAAAGAAAAGGAACATCTATCCCTGCAATGCGTTCTGAGTTCATTGAACTTCCAAACAAGAGGCTAAGCCCGAAACGGGTAGCGCCCATGACAAGAATATTAATGGAAATACCTGCAACAATCTGATCGGCCTTGAGGGTGACCGTAATGAATGCAAAAAGCAATGCCACACAAAGACCACAAAGCAGGGCCAGAAGTACCCCTGCCACCGCCGATCCTGTCTGATATTGACCAAAAGCCGCACCGAAAGCTCCAATGAGAATCATCCCCTCCAGCGCAAGATTAACAACACCACCCCGCTCCGAAAAAGTAGCCCCTACTGAAGTAAGCGTATATGGCACAGCTAAACGCACAACTTGCAAAAGAATGACGACAGGCTCGATTCCCATTATTTATCAGTATGAAATATCCTTTCAGGTAGTTTTTACAGCCGGTTTTTTTATTAAATTTCCATTCGAATAAAAGTAATAAACTCTACCTGTTTTTTCGCCGCCACTCATGTTTTTTATCTTGCAAAGTAAAATAATTACTGCTTAAAATCATGTCAAAATCCGAGATTTCCAACGAAAGAGCTTCCCGCAAACAGTACATTTACAGTTTCTCCGGAGGGTCTTCTGAAGGTGATGCATCCATGAAAAACCTGCTTGGAGGCAAGGGTGCCAACCTTGCCGAAATGGCAAACATCGGCCTGCCGGTTCCTCCAGGATTCACCATTTCAACTGAAGTCTGTACACACTACTACGACAATCAGAAAAACTACCCTAAAAATCTTTTTGAACAGGATATCCCCAATGCCCTCCACAAAATTGAAGATGTTTTAGGGAAAAAATTTGGTGATCCCGAAAACCCATTGCTTGTCTCAGTCCGGTCAGGAGCAAGAGCCTCGATGCCTGGTATGATGGATACTATTCTCAATCTTGGTTTGAATGAAAAAACTGTAGATGGTCTCGCCAGAAAATCAGGGAACCCCCGATTCGCCTGGGACTGCTACCGCCGTTTTGTGCAGATGTACGGTGATGTTGTCCTTGATCTCAAACCCACCGATAAAAAACAGATTGATCCCTTCGAAAAAATACTTGAAGATAAAAAACACGAACTTGGTATAACGCTCGACACCGAATTTGAGGTTGAAGACCTTCAGGATATCGTTGCCAAATACAAAGCTGCCATACTTGAGAAAACCGGAAAAGTTTTTCCTGAAGATCCCAACGAACAGCTCATCGGGGCAATCGGCGCCGTCTTCAACAGCTGGAATAACGAACGGGCAATTGTCTACCGCAAGCTTAATCACATTCCCGGATACTGGGGTACAGCCTGCAACGTCCAAGCCATGGTCTTCGGCAACATGGGCGAAGATTGCGGAACCGGCGTAGCATTCACCCGCGATGCCGCTACCGGCGAGAATATCTTCTATGGCGAGTTTCTTATGAACGCCCAGGGCGAAGATGTTGTTGCAGGTACAAGAACTCCCCTTAAAATAGAACAGCTCAAAGCTGAAAACCCCGATATCTATAACCAGCTCGAAGAGATCCGTTCGATTCTCGAACACCACTACCATGACATGATGGACATCGAGTTCACCATTGAGAACAACAAGCTTTTCATGCTGCAGTGCAGAGTTGGCAAAAGAACCGGAATGGCTGCGGTCAAAATTGCCTATGACATGTATAATGAGAAGCTCATTGATGAAAAAGAGGCTCTGCTACGCATCGAACCCGAACAGCTCAACCAGCTGCTCAGGCCCATCTTCGACTTAAAGGAAAAACAGGCTGCTATTTCAGAAGGCAGACTCCTTGCAACAGGCCTTAATGCAGGCCCTGGCGCTGCAACCGGAAAAATCTATTTTAATTCCGTTGATGCTTATGAGGCCGGAAAACGAGGTGAAGCCGTCATTCTTGTCCGTATCGAAACCTCTCCCGAAGATATCAAAGGCATGAACGCCTCTGAAGGGATACTGACTGAACGTGGCGGAATGACCTCCCATGCCGCCCTGGTCGCACGTCAGATGGGCAAGGTCTGCGTTGTAGGATGCGGTGCGCTTAATATCGACTATCAAAAAGGAGAGATGCGGGTTCACGGCAACAGCACGGTGCTCTCCGAAGGCGATTATATCTCTATCGATGGCAGCACAGGTGAGGTGATTGCCGGAAAAGTAGCTACCAAAAACTCCGAAATCATTGAAGTCCTTGTCGATAAAACCCTCAAACCTGAAGATGCACCGACCTGGCCTATCTACAAACAGCTTATGGAATGGGCCGATAAATACCGCAAGCTCAACATCCGTACCAATGCAGATCAGCCTGATCAGGCTGAAATCGCCATTACATTCGGCGCCGAAGGCATAGGCCTCTGCCGTACCGAACACATGTTCTTCGGTGGAGAGCGTATTGACGCTATGCGCGAAATGATTTTAGCAGACGATATCGAAGGGCGCAAAAAAGCTCTTGAAAAACTTCTCCCCTATCAGAGGGATGACTTCTACGGACTTTTCAAAGCCATGGGCTCCCGTCCTGTAACTATCAGACTTCTTGACCCTCCGCTGCATGAGTTCCTGCCGCACACCGACAGTGAAATCAAAACCCTTGCAGGCAAGATGCACAGATCCTTCGAAGAGGTTAAAGGACTTATCAACGATCTGCATGAATTCAATCCCATGCTTGGTCTCCGCGGCTGTCGCCTCGGGATCCTTCACCCTGAAATAACAGTCATGCAGGTACGGGCAATTATCGAAGCCGCCTGCAGGCTTAAAAAGGAAGGTCTTGAAGTGGTTCCTGAAATCATGGTGCCACTGGTCAGCACAGTCAAAGAGCTTGAAATAACCAGTGAAATCATCCATAAAACGGCGCGAAGCGTCATTGCCGAACAAGGAACAGGAGTTAAATACCTGGTAGGTACGATGATTGAGGTACCACGTGCCGCCATCACCTCCGACCAGATTGCCACCGCTGCCGATTTCTTCAGCTATGGTACTAACGACCTTACCCAGATGGCGCTCGGTATGAGCCGCGATGACTCCGGCCAGTTCCTGCCGATTTACCAGCAGCAGGATATCTTTGCCCGTAACCCGTTTGAATCGATTGATAAAGATGGTGTTGGCCGACTGATCAGCATTTCTGCAAAAGAGGGCAGGGCTGTCAAACCGGGCCTTAAGCTCGGCATCTGCGGTGAACACGGCGGGGATCCGTCAACGGTCGAGTTCTGCCACGAGATAGGACTCAACTATGTTTCATGCAGCCCGTTCAGAGTCCCGATCGCTCGTCTTGCTGCAGCAAGAGCAGCACTGAAAAGCTGAACCAGCCCTATACAAAAGATCCTATCAAAAGAGAAAGGCGGCCAAGGCCGCCTTTCTCTTTTACTTTATACTCATCTCTCAGAACTCAGCACTCAGAACTTAGGACTAATGCTTAAGCTTCCTTTTTCTTAAAAAACATGCAGCCACCTTCGGCAACTACATCCTTGCCAAAACAAGTACCTGCCGCCGCATTATCAGCCTTTGGAGCAAAGCTCTGGCAATCCTGACATTGTTTACCTTTTTCGGCTTGCTTCTGGTAAATAATTTCCATATTGAATGTTGCTTAATGTTTTGCGTAATTATGAATCTAAAAAAGTATCAATCCGATTTTGACCAAAAGGGAGATCGGACAGATGACCCAAATATAAAGCAGAAACATTTTTCACAAAGTTTTTTTTATAAAAAGAAACCATAGCCTTCATCTTACGGTTGAGCTAAGCATAATCATCCAGAGTTTGCGGTTGCACAGCCAAAAAAGAAAGAGAGAGAAAAAATACACATGGAATTCAGTCATATCAACATCAGGGGAGCAAGAGTTCACAACCTTAAAAACATCTCTCTTGATATTCCGCGCAACAAATTTGTCGTTATTACCGGTCTTTCAGGGTCGGGAAAATCAAGTCTTGCCTTCGACACCATCTATGCCGAAGGACAACGCCGGTTTATGGAAACACTCTCACCGTATGCCCGGCAGTATATCGGCAGCATTGAACGTCCTGACGTTGATTTTATCGAAGGACTTTCGCCAGTCATCTCCATCGACCAGAAAAGCACAAGCCGATCGCCCCGCTCAACCGTCGGAACGATCACTGAAATTCACGACTTTATACGACTTCTCTATGCCAAAGCCGGCAGACGCTACGACCCCGTCACCGGACACATGCTGCAAAAGCAAAGCGAAGAAAGCATCGCTGAAGCCATTCTCTCTCTGCCACCCGGTACAAAAATCCAGATACTCTCCCCTCTGGTAACCGGACGCAAAGGTCACTACCGCGAACTCTTTGAACGACTGCTCCTCAAAGGTTTTCTCCGCGTCCGCATTGACGGAAAATACCGTGAAATGGAAAAAGAGATGCAGATCGAGCGCTATAAAAGCCACTCCATAGAACTGGTTGTTGAC
Organism: uncultured Chlorobiaceae bacterium; assembly: GCA_903904495.1. Lineage (GTDB taxonomy): Bacteria > Bacteroidota > Chlorobiia > Chlorobiales > Chlorobiaceae > Chlorobium. The sequence goes on along the minus strand of CAIVCU010000286.1, from coordinate 4,816 downwards.
GGTATCGTTATCGGTCCCGACTCGGAAGAGCGCCTGAAAAAAGCGCTCAAACTTGCCATCAGCATGTCAGAGCACAAATCTTCAGTTATCTGCGAACCGGTAGTAAGCGAGCTGAAAGAACTGACCTTCAGCACACGCTATGCATACTCGGACGGTTCTGTACCGGTCGATACCCTTGCTCCGAACCACTTCAGCTTCAACTCTCCCTATGGTGCATGCCCGGAGTGCAACGGTCTTGGAGAACTCATGCAGCTTTCAGGCGAACTGATGATCCCGGACTCAACACTCTCCCTGAACGAGGGTGGCATTGATCCGTTCGGCAAATCAGGAAAACGCAATCTCTGGCAGGTCATAAAAGCCATCACCCGGGAATTCGACTTCACCCTTGACACCCCGATTGCAGATATTCCAAAACAAGCGCTGGACATCCTGCTTAACGGATCAGGCAGCCGAACCTTTGACGTCAGCTACAGTTATTCAGGTCATGACACTCTCTACCCCCAGCCCTTTCAAGGAGCAATTCCTTATGTTGAGGAGGTCCGGAACAATGCCAGTACTCCCAAAGTTCGGGAATGGGCCGAAAGCTACATGATCCGTCAGCCCTGTCCCGCATGCAAAGGGGCAAGACTGCGTAAAGAGAGCCTTCTTGTGAAATTAAATGACCTCAACATAGCAGAATCAGAATCCCTTCCACTTCCGGAAGCTTTGGCATTTTTTACTGAACTGCCCGAAAAACTGACAGCAAAAGAGAGGCTTGTTGCAACTCCTGTGTTACATGAAATTATCAAACGCATTGAGTTTCTCCTTAATGTAGGACTCAGCTACCTCTCCCTTGACAGAAGCTCACAGACTCTCTCAGGAGGGGAAGCACAACGTATCAGACTCGCCTCGCAGCTCGGCTCTCAACTCAGTGGTGTTCTCTATGTGCTCGACGAACCGAGCATCGGACTCCACCAGCGAGATAACCATAAGCTTATCACCTCACTGAAACGCCTCAGAGACCTCGGCAACACCGTCCTTGTTGTCGAACACGACAAGGACACCATGCTCGAAGCCGATGAAATCATCGACCTCGGACCAGGAGCTGGAGAATACGGCGGTGAACTCGTTGCCCAAGGTCCAGCCTCATCGCTTGACCCCAACTCGCTCACGTCGAAATACCTTTCCGGCAGGCTGCAGGTCTTTTTCAAAGGTGAGGAAAAAAATGCAACAGACGATCAGCAATTCATTCGCTTAAAAGGATGTCGGGGCAATAACCTTCAAAACATCGATATCACTATTCCGCTGCGTTCACTGGTCAGCATTACCGGTGTCAGCGGATCCGGAAAATCAACGATCATCAACGAAACACTTTTTCCGATTCTCGCTCGTCATTTCTACCGTTCGAAACTGCTTACCTATCCCTACGACACCATCGAAGGGATCAGCAATATAGACAAGGTAGTCAATGTCGACCAGTCGCCGATCGGAAGAACACCACGGTCCAATCCGGCAACCTATACCGGAGCATTCACCTTTATCCGCGACTTCTTTACCCGCCTTCCCGAAGCGCAGATCAGGGGATACAAAGCCGGACGGTTCAGTTTCAATGTCAAAGGTGGCCGGTGCGAAGTCTGCCAGGGCGCAGGAACCCGGAAAATCGAAATGAACTTTCTGCCTGATGTCTATGTCCAATGTGAAAATTGCAAGGGTGAACGCTACAACCGCGAAACCCTGCTGGTCAAATACCGTAGCAAATCGATAGCAGATGTGCTTGAAATGACCATCACGGAAGCTGCAGAATTCTTCACCGACTTTCCCCGCATCCTCCGCATCCTCTCTACCATGCAGAGCGTGGGTCTCGGTTACCTCAAGCTCGGCCAGCCATCACCGATGCTTTCAGGCGGTGAAGCACAGCGCATCAAGCTTTCGTCAGAGCTTGCAAAAATTCAGACCGGCAAAACCCTTTACATTCTTGACGAACCTACGACCGGACTTCATTTCCAGGATATTCAGCACCTGCTCGAAGTTCTCCGTAAACTCGTTGACAAAGGCAACAGCGTGATTATTATCGAACACAACCTTGATATTATAAAAAACAGCGACTGGATTATCGATGTCGGCCCTGAAGGAGGATTCGAAGGAGGAAAAATAATTGCAGAAGGTACACCTGAACAGATTGCTCAAATGAAACACTCCTACACCGGCACCTTCCTTAACATGGAGATGACGCAAAATAACGGCCATGTTCCCGCGCCATTCCATCAAATAAATTCTTCGAAATAATCAAGGTCTTTATGGAAGGTTTCCTCAAGAGCTCCAAGCGAAAAGAAGGCCGCCGTAATACAAATGGCGCCAACAAGCAAAGCCCCTGATTCGAGCCCCAAAAAGCTCCGGCAGAACTGAAACAACATGGTAATCGGCACCACCATCCCACGAACAAGATTCGGTACTGTAGTTGCAACCGTTGCCCGCAGATTGGTACCAAACTGTTCGGCAGCAACGGTCACAAAAATAGCCCAGTAACCTCCTGCAAACCCAAGAATGGAACAAACAACGTAAAAGAATTGCGGGCTTTTGCTCCCTTGCAGAAAATAGAGCGCAACCGCTGCGACAGTGAGCAGCATAAACAACAGAATGACCTTTTTCCTGCTCTGTAAAAGCTGGCTTAACAGTCCACTTGAAAGATCGCCAAACACGAGGCCGAGATAGCAGTACATCACAGCATTTCCCGCTGAAACCGGCCCGGTAATATGCAGTTCAGCAGCAAATTCAGGTGAAAATGTAATAAGCACCCCAACCACAAACCAGATCGGCACCCCGATCATGATGGAATTGAGATAGCGGAAAAACCTCTTACGATCAGTAAACAAGGCAAGCATGTTGCCCCGGTTGATTCCGGTTTTTTCCTCCATCGCTTTAAACATACCCGACTCGGCAACCTTGACGCGCGCGGCAAGTAAAAGGAGGCCGAGACCTCCTCCGATAAAAAAAGCGTTATGCCACTCATAGGTGTTAGCCACGACGTTTGCAAGAATAGCTCCGGAAACGCCTATTGATGCGACAAGCATGGTGCCGTAACCGCGTATCCTGGTGTGCAGCACCTCTGACACCAGGGTAATACCTGCACCAAGTTCACCGGCAAGACCAACACCCGCAATAAATCTCAAGACGGCATACGCAGGGAGCGAGGAGACAAATCCATTCGCAATATTGGCAATGGAATAAAGCAGAATAGAAGCAAACATTATTTTCAGGCGCCCCTTTTTATCGCCCAGCCAACCCCAGAGAACACCACCGACCAGCATGCCGATCATCTGCATATTCAACAGATAAACCCCGTAATCGATCAGTTCCTTCCCTGAAAGACCAAACGATTTCAGACTCGGCACCCTGACGATACTGAAGAGCACCAGATCATAGATATCGACAAAGTAACCCAGCGCTGCCACAATCACAGGTAGACTGAAAATGTCGCGAACCGAAGCATGCTCCTTAAGAACCAAAAAAAACTCCTTTACGGTTTAGTGCAAAAAACTTCCTCCTCATCCCTGAAGTCCTTCCAGTCCCTTACTAAAACCTATAATTCACAACCGCAGAAAATGCTTTTCAACTGATACAATACCACTATGCTCGGATGAATCACCATGCAAAGACTTTGTGCCAGTGGAAACCGGCATAAGCAAATCAGGAAAAATACTGACCTCTACTCCTTGCATAATGCTATCAAAATAAACCACTAACCGGGTCTCCCTGCCCTGTTTTACAACAACGCCTTCTAAATCCTTAAACGGACCTGCAATCACCCTGACCCTCTGCCCGGCAGGAAGAGAGACTACAACGCCATTTATCGCATCGGGTTCCCTTACCAGCTTTCTCAGCCACTCAATATCTTTTTCACCAATAACCGAAGGATGTTTACCAATCCCGATAAACTTCACCACCCCTTCAGTATCAAGCACATTAATATTATCCTTGCGAAGATCAATATTGACAAACACATAACCCCTGAACAATGGATCACTCACCTTCTTCCTTCTATCGCTCCATTGCTTCCATGTCTCAAGCAAAGGCAAAAAACTTGTAAGCTCCCGTTCAAGTAACATCTGATGCACTTTTTTTTCATGTCGTGACCTTACATAGACAGCGTACCATCTCAAATTCTGAACTTCAATCATGCAACCGGATATTATAATTTCTGGTAATAACGAAAAAGCCCGTCACTAACTAAGACTTCAGTGTTATCTCAAAGCAAAGGTAACAACTGCGTTTTATATTGCCAAGACAAAGCATTCAGTCACCCCCCACATACCAGAACGCAGCACTTCTTATCAGGATGATTTTGAATTTAATCTTCTGATAAATACTGTATTTATCGACAACACGTCTGAACTACGCTTTTAACTTTTCTTTTTTTTAGTGCTCTTCTCGCCTTAATAATGCTCACAACTGCTGGTCACCCTCAAGAAATGCACCTATTGCCTCATCAAATAATGCAGCGCAGAATTACAGCCTCGATGGTTTTTTTTTAAGCATCTATGGATGATCTCAGCAAACTGCATCTTCTGCATGGAGCAAATACCCATAGGATGCGTTCTTTTTTTCAATACCGGGGACGCATGAGAACTATGAGTCAACAGCAATGGATTGTTTCAGTGCAATGACCTTCTTTCTTACAGCATCACATGGCTCATTGATTTAATAAGTAAATGACATGGGTGTATAGGTTTACTAGTCGGCAAAGCATGAATATGATGTTTGTTGTCACTCTAATTTTAAATATCCAGCTTTATAACCCAAGTTGTGGCCAAAAATACGGCAGTTTATTTGCCAGAGA
>CAIVCU010000285.1 GCA_903904495.1 uncultured Chlorobiaceae bacterium | reverse complement strand
CGCGATATTGCCATCGCACAATACGAAAAAACCATCCAGACCGCTTTTCGGGAAGTTGCGGATGCCTTGGTGGCCAGTGCAACCTACACCGAGCAGTTGCACGCCCAGCAGGCTCTTGTCAAAGCGAGCGAACAAGCCTTTACGATCTTGAAGGCTCGTTACGCCCATGGTATCGACAGTTACTTTGCCCTGCTGGATGCCCAACGATCCCTCTATGCGGCGCAGCAGAACGAGATTCTGGTTCGGCAGCAGAATCTGACCAACCGGATTGACCTGTATATGGCTTTAGGAGGGGGATGGAAATAGGACGAATTGGTGTTCGTCTTGTCCAAAATACAATGGAGCACATCTTGACTATATCATTCAACATGCCGTTAGTTGCTGGTGTTATAGATGGTGTCAAAAACAACAAGAGTGACTCAATGGGTGGTTTCTGACGCCTTTTTCATGCATTTCGCTTTTGTCATGCCACACCAGTCGAGACTGTCGTCCTGACCGGTATAAGCCCTGTCTGCATAGGTGCCGGTGAGTTTTGTTTCCTTATCAACAGCAGGTTTTTTTGCATTAACCGGTAATCTGAATGTGAGCTACCGTATTCCGAACTCTTAAAAAGTATGGATATTGGTTACGTGGCGGGAAACGTCAGAGCAAAGGTTGTGCCCTGGTTTTTTGCACTTGTTACTCCCACCTTAATTTTTTGAAGATCCGCAAGTCGTTTTACAATGGACAATCCAAGCCCGAATCCTCCTGTGCTTGAGTTTCTTGACTCATCAACCCGGTAAAATCGTTCAAAAACGGCATGCAGTTTTTCTTCAGGAATACCGATTCCCTGATCGGAAATACTGCATATCAGGGTTCTCATTTTTTGCTCTACTGTTATTGTTATAGCGGAACCGTCAGGAGAGTACTTGATAGCATTAGAGAGAATATTCTCAAGAATCATTTCAAGCATTGCAGGGTCTGCTGCAACGGCCGCTTTTTCAATACCATTTATTTTGAATCCGATCTCTTTTTCGAGGGCAATAGGGTGCAGTCGTACCGTAACAGTCTCAAGAAGTGAGCGTAGCCAGACCGCCTCTATATGCGGATTCATTTTGTTGCTTTCGTATCGGGCAAGCATGAGGAGCTGGTCGATCAGACGTGCCATGCGGTTTAATTCCAGAAGGCAGAACTGAATCTTGTATTCGTATTGTTCTTTCTCTCGTGGCTTGCGAACCAGAACTTCCAGAGTTCCTTTAACCACGGCAAGAGGTGTTTTCAGCTCGTGAGAAGCATCGGCAGTAAACTGTTTTTCACGCTGAAATGCATCCTGCATCCTGTCAAGCAGAGCGTTGATGGTAGCTGACAAGCGATACAGTTCGTCATGATGATGCGGCAGCTCGATACGTTGACTGAGGTTTGTCTGCGTCATTTTTTCGGCAGTCGCAATAACCTTTTTTATGGGGGCTATACTTTTGCCTGCTATCAAACGGGTTACAATAAAAAGGGTAAGAGTAATACCGGGAAATGAAAAAAGAAAAACGTTCTGCAGGTCATGAAGGACTATAACGGCGTTTTTCAGGGGAACTGCAACAATAATATACCCTTTGATAATGCCTTTCTTATTGAGAAGGGGCAACTGCCCCTGACGAATCATCGAATTATTAATAGAGCTGTTAATGTAGATCGTTTTTGTCTGAGCAGGTATAAATGCCAGGAAGTTCCGGGCAAGATTTGCTGATTTATTTATGACCAGTCCATTATTGTCGACCAGTTGAATAAATTCTGTGTCAACTTTTGCCGTTCCTTTCTCTTCATGTTTCGTCTCACGGTAATTGACCTCTTTATCATCAATAAAATTTTTAAATCTTGAGAAACTTGTAAAATCTTTACTTGTTACGTGAGCATCTGAGAAGATTTCAGAAACCTCACTGTTGATCTCTTCATCGAATTGCTTATAAACAATGCTTTGAACCATGAAGTAGAGTATCGTAAAAACAATGGCGATCAGAAATGCTGACGTAACGGTATAGTAGAATGCAATACGGTTGCGCAAACTCATTACAGACCATTCTTTTAACAGTATGGAGGTATTTTTTATTGCATGCTTTGTTTCTATTCTCATACTGGTTCCTCAGGATTCACGAATGATATACCCGACACCGCGGATGGTTTGAATTAAGTTTCCGCATCCTGCATTTTCGAGTTTTCTGCGCAGAAAGGTGATATAGACATCAATCACGGAGGTATCAGAATCAAAATGGATGTCCCAGACGTGTTCGATGAT
>CAIVCU010000284.1 GCA_903904495.1 uncultured Chlorobiaceae bacterium | reverse complement strand
AGCATTTTTGTTTTTTTCTTGCAATTAACCTTGCAGGTCTGCTAAATTAGCATCACTTTATAGTTTTCTATTAATCATAAGCATGGTGTTTGAACCCTATGGCTAACCTGTTAGGCAAACTTTTCGGCGATTCACCGAAAACCACAGAAACTCCGCAAGCATTTACCATCAAGATTGACCCCGACAAGTTTGGTCTTTCCATAAAACCTCAGGGCACAGTCTATGTCCAGCTTGAATCACTCAAGCAGAAGCTTACCAAACTCTCATCCAATGTTGAAAACAACCTGATGCTCAGTATCCGGGCTTCAACAAAAGGCAACGTCGAGCTTGCCTCTTCGGCCTTCAAGTTTGATGAGGCATATATCCGCAAAGGAAAGTTTGAGGTCGAATACCTTACCCTCGCCTATGCAACCTTCCAGAACCTCGGTGACGAAGACCTCAAGGCAATCAAAGAAGCCCGTATGATTCTTCGAGAGCTCGAAAGGCTGGCTCAGCTGGCACTCAACATAGCCGACAAGGCAGAGTATGTAAAGTTTGCCAATGTCCAGGATCTGCATAAAGACGAGTACGGCTTGAAACCCATGGGCGATATCACCGCCGAAATGATAAAAAAAGCAGTTGAAGCATTCGTAAGTGGCAACTCAAAGCATGCCAGTGAGACCCTTGTCATGATGCAGGAGATCCAGGGCCTCTATGACGCCGCACTTGCAAAAATCAAGTCCTCGGTTAACGATCAGAACATAACTAACCACACCGGAATTCTTTCAATTATTGAGCATGTCAAGGCCTCTGCCGACATATCGTGTTCCATTGCAAGCCACTTCTGCTGAGACGCTTCCTCTTGTTACCGGTAATGAAAAGCGGGCTTCGGTTCGCTTTTTTTTATCTGGTATTTCCTTTTCGGCGTCCTTTTTCTGCATGTTGCCATGATCATCCCATTGAACTCTAACTCATGAAGATCGCTCCAGCAATAGCCCAAAAGCTCAAAGAGAACAAGCTGATTTCAGTCATCCTGTTGATGCTGCTTGTGCTCTCACTCTTCTGGTTCTTTCAGCATCGTGAACCGAAAAAAGCGCTTGTGCAAAAGCCTCTTGACCTTATTCCTGTAACCGTTGCCCCGGTCTCAAAAGCAGCAGTCCGCGACAGCTTCAACACAGTCGGTACGGTCGAAGCGTTCAGGGAAGCTGACATCTTTTCAGAATCCGCCGGTCAGGTTCGCAAGGAATCGGCTGAACCGGGAGTGCACAAAAAAGTCGGCGACGCCTTGTTCATCGTCGATGATGAACTTGCCTCCTCACTGCAGCGCAAAGCTGATGCTCATTACCGCCAGACGAAACGTGATGTAGAACGTTATAAAACCCTCTATGCTGAAGGAGCAGTGCCGCTTTCCGCATTTGAGAACGTTCAGCTCCAGAACGAAGAGGCAGAGGCCGAATTTGTTGCAGCTGCACGCAAATTAAACGATACGAAAGTCAAAGCTCCATTTACAGGCACGGTCACCACCCGCTTTGTCGAGCAGGGTGAGTTGCTTCATGAGGGGGTGAAAGTTGCACATATGGTCGATATGACAAAGGTGAAAATTATCATCTTTGTCCCCGAACGCGACATCATCAAGTTTTCACAGGGCACAATGCTGACGGTGACCAGCGACACCTATCCTGGTCAGCGGTTCAGTGGCAGAGTCAGCGCAGTCAGCGATAAGTCTGGCCGCGACCATACTTACAGGGTAGAAGTGCTTCTGCAGAACCCTCAGAAAACCGTTTTCAGATCCGGGATGTTTGCCAGGGTAGTTACTACGGGTGAAGGCCGGCGGGAGGCGGTTTTTGTTCCCCGTATTGCCCTTGTGTCAGGTATCAGAAAACCGGAAGTCTTTGTGGTCCGTAACGGAAAAGCGGTTTTAACGCCGTTTATTGCCGGTATGGAGCTCCAGAAGGAGCTCGAGGTTCTTGATGGACTCAACGTAGGTGAAAGTGTGGTGACAAGCGGTCAGACAGAGCTTCTTAACGGCTCAGCTGTTCTTGTCATCGGTCAAAAGAAAGGGCAGATCACACCATGACGCTTACAGAGCTCGCCATAAAACGCCCGACGCTTATTGTCGTTCTTTTCACAGTGCTTGCCATTCTCGGTCTCTTCAGCTATGGCCAGCTGCAGTATGAGCTGCTCCCGAAAATGACACCGCCGGTTGTAACCGTCTCCATCCGCTATCCCGGTGCATCACCAAGTGAGGTCGAGACATCCCTGACTAAACCGGTGGAGGAAGCTGTTTCCGCCATTGAAAAAATAGCATCCATCACATCAACATCAACCGAAGGGTTATCGGTCGTTGCAATTGAGTTTTCCAACTCCGCCAATATCGAAAAAGCCCTGCAGGATGCACAACGCAAAATCAACGAAGTTCGAGACCGCTTTCCAGAAGACGCAAAACCGCCGGTTATAACCCGTTTTGCACTTGATGAAGCCCCTGTTTTGCGTATCGGAGCTACTTCATCCCTGGCGGACACGGACTTTTACCGAATGCTTAAGGACGACGTCAAACCTCTGCTTTCAAGTGTTGCTGGTGTGGGGCAGGTCTACCTGCTCGGTGGACGCGAGCGCGAAATCCGCGTCAATATTGATCTTCAGCGTCTCCAGAGCTATGGCTTGACCGTTCCTGATGTTCTCAAAGAGGTAGGCAAGGCCAATCTCGATTTCCCGACTGGCAAAATTGACGATCGCGACCGGCAGTTTGTTGTCAGGCTGGCCGGAAAATTCACCAAACTCTCAGAGCTGCAGGATCTTGTTCTGCGCTCCACCCCCACCGGCAATGTCACACTGCGGAATGTTGCCGAAATAGAAGACGGATTCAGGGAAATCACAACCCTCACACGATTGAATGGTCGGGCCTCCGTAGGCATCATGGTCATGAAACAGAGCGATGCCAATACGGTTGATGTGAGCCGGCTCACAAGGATCGCGCTCACGCGTCTCGAAAAACTCTATAAAGATAAAAACCTCTCCTTCGATATAGCCCAGGACTCCTCAACCTTTACACTCGAAGCCGTTACAGCCGTTCAGCAAGACCTCATGCTTGCAGTGCTTCTGGTCGCACTTGTCATGATGCTTTTTCTGCACAGCCTGCGCAACTCTCTCATTGTACTTGTCTCAATCCCGACCTCGCTCATTACTACCTTTACGGGTATGTACCTCTTCGGTTTCTCGCTGAACCTCATGACCCTGCTCTCTCTCTTTCGCTTGTCGTAGGTGTACTCGTGGACGACTCCATCGTTGTGCTCGAAAATATCTACCGCCACCTCGAACGTGGTGAAGAGCCCCGCAGTGCTGCCCTCCTGGGCAGAAATGAGATAGGCTTTACCGCACTCTCCATTACCCTCGTTGACGTGGTTGTCTTTCTTCCACTCTCTCTTGTCAGCGGTTTAGTTGGCAACATCCTGCGCGAATTTTCCGTGGTCATGGTTATCTCCACCCTTGTCAGCCTTTTTGTCTCCTTTACCCTTACGCCTCTTCTAGCCTATAGATTCTCCAAAGTCGAAAACCTTACAGGCAAAAACCCATTCGAAAAGTTTGCGATCGCTTTCGAGCAGAACTATCAGCGCTTCCGCCAGCACTATCTCGATCTCCTGCAGTGGAGCCTCCGTAACCCTCGCAAAGTTTTTTTCAGTGCAATGCTTCTGCTTGTTGCTTCATTCAGTCTGCTGGTTTTCGGTAAGATAGGAGGAGAGTTTATAGAGGTATCCGACCGTGGCGAGTTCTCTGTCATGCTCGAGCTCGAACCTGGTACCAATCTCGAAGAGACCAACCGCCTGACTAGGATGGTGGAGCACCGTCTCTCCTCAATGCCTGAGGTTAAAAAGCTGCTCGTCAATGTCGGTGCCTCCAGTGAAGGCTTCTTCAACCAGAGCGCCGACAATATCTCCGAACTCAATGTCCGGCTCTCGCCGAAAGAAGAACGCAGGAATTCCACAGGCGATGTCATGCAGGCAGTCCGTACCAGTCTTAAGGATGTTGTAGGCCTCAAGGCAAGCATCAACCCTATCGGTATTTTCGGAACTGCCAATGAAACGCCGGTTGCCGTCATCATCAGCGGTCCCCTGAGAACTCAGGTCACCCGTGTTGCCGAAGCCCTGCGCGACAGTATCAAAACCATTCCCGGCACAGCTGATGTCAAGCTTACCTCCAGGGTCGGTAACCCCGAAATGCGTATTGTTGTCGATCGCGAAAAAATGGCAGACTTCGGTCTCTCTATTGTCGATGTCGGGGCAGCCCTCCGTACCGCCTATGCCGGTGACGAAGCAGGCAAATACCGTGATGGAGGCGATGAGTACGACATCAGGGTAATGCTCGACAAGTATTACCGTCAGGATACATCCACCCTTGCCGACATCACATTCCGAACCCCTCAGGGCGATATGGTCAGGCTCGGCCAGTTTGTAAGCTTTGAGCAGGACCGCGGCTATACGCTGCTGCAGCGCAAAGATCGCAACAACGCCGTCTGGGTCAAGGCGCAGGTCATCGGTCGTCCGGTTGGCAGCATCGGTCAGGATATCGAACGCGTTTTTAAGAATATGAAAAAACGCGGTGTGATGCCCTCAACGCTCTCTTACAGCTACGAATCTGACCTCAAGCGCCAGGGTGAGTCTTTTTCAACACTGCTTTCAGCCTTTATGGTCGCCATTATCTTTGTCTACCTCATCATGGTTGCCCTCTACGACTCATACGTCTGGCCAATGGTGGTGATGTTTTCCATTCCGCTTGCCATTATCGGAGCGCTCTTCGCCCTTGCTCTCACCGGTAAATCTCTCAGCATTTTCACCATTCTCGGCATCATCATGCTGGTTGGCCTGGTTGGTAAAAACGCTATTCTACTGGTCGACTTCATCAACAAATTCCGATCCGAAGGCATGGGCCTCACTGAATCGATCATAGAAGCGGCTAAGGAACGGTTGCGCCCGATACTCATGACCACCCTGACCCTCATCTTCGGCCTTCTTCCTATTGCACTTTCGGGCAGTTCTGGTTCCGAATGGAAATCCGGCCTTGCAGTCGCCCTCGTTGGTGGCCTAGCCAGCTCCATGTTTTTAACGCTGCTGGTGATTCCGGTTGTCTATGTCTGGTTCGACAAACTGCGCACTAAGGTTTCCTCCATTCGCTGGGGCAAAGGAACAGGCACAGTGAAGGCGCAATAATGATCCATGTATGCAAATCATCCTTGTGTTTATGAACTCTTTATTGCCTTATATTGTAGTTTGATAGGAGAGTAAATTAGATGTAACCAGTGGAGAGTCAATGCGTTTTTTTTTCAATCAGTCCCCCGCACTCCTCCTGTGCCGCATCTCCCTTGCCTTTTCATGGATATATCAGGGTGCGGTTCCTAAAATAGTTTGTCAGAGTCGGGGTGAAATTGACCTTCTCGGTCACCTCATCCCCGTCTATCAGTGGGTCTGCGAGGCTGTATTCTGGATCGGAACAGGGGAGATTCTCTTCGGGCTTCTGCTGCTTGTGGCCGCATGGAGCTGGCTCTTCTGGCTCAATATAGTTGCATTGATCGGTTTGCTTCTTTTTGTTCTTCTTTTTGAACCAGCCATGTTCACGCTGCCGTTCAACCCGTTAACGCTTAATATGTCGCTTATTGCACTCTCTGTTATTGCTCTGATAGAGATGAACAAAATAAAACCATCTCAACCCCAATGAAAGCTCACTCTTATGATGGAAAGTTAAGTGTTGTTGCCCGGCTCTTTCTTTTTGTTTCAGTCACAGTCATTACCATTGCCTCCTTTTTGGGTGCAGACGGTGTTATGATGAGTAATTACTTCCTGCTGAAGCTTCATCCCTATATCTTCTTCATCGGCTTCGGGAACCTTGCCATTCTCATCCTCAACCGCTATCTGACCGCGGCCATTTATCCTGAACTCAAAATAGATCCTGTAAAGCAGCAGCGTTACATATATGTGGTACTGTTCGCCCTCGTGATGATCACTGTTGCACTCGCTATGGATTGGCCGCTGCTCAAGGCATTTACAGGCCTGTTGCTCATGATTGTCGTAGTCGGACCGCTCAAAGAGATATTCACTACATTGTCAGTCCCAAAAATATGGAAAGAGGTCTCCGTCCGTTACTACATCTTTGACGTTCTCTTTCTCCTGAACGCTAACCTCGGTCTT
>CAIVCU010000283.1 GCA_903904495.1 uncultured Chlorobiaceae bacterium | reverse complement strand
GCATTGGCTATGGAGGTTAAGTAGCTTAAATCAAATAAGCGGGCAACTAATTTTTCCTCAAGACTTTCTCATGAATTAACCGTTGTAATGTGATAGCGGTGAAGCTTCAACCGCGGAACAACCCGCTGCAACGTGTTGTCAGTCAGATTTCTATTTATGAGACTTGTTTCGGCTCTGCTTGAGCTCTTTCAAATCATTGAGCATATCACCGCCATTTGGCGAATGAAAATTAACAAATATCCAATGATCGCCCCTTTGTGCCACCTCAGCAATAACATTTGGTTCCGGGTTCCTCTTCCCTCCAGAAACTCCATAGAGCGTTACCAAGTAATTTTGGCCTTGCTTCTTTATATCCCCTACTACGTATCGATCATCAACTTCCTGACTGCATAAAAAGGGATCCCAATCTAAGCCAACAATCTCTTCAGGGTGCTTTGATGATGCCTCGTAATCCTCTTTTAATGAAGCGATTAGCTTGGCTAAATATTTGCGCTTTTTCTTTTATAGCCCTTTCATCGGGAGCGAGCTTACTGCTCTTGTGTAAGACCATACCATACCAGTCATAAAACTCCTGTACAAATTTTCTAATTGGATTTTGTGGGTCCGGAACTTGGGCGATGCTCAAAGAGTAGCAGACAAAGAAGCCTACCAGTAACATCGCGAATGAATGCAATTTTTTCCTAGAACCGATCATGAAGTACCTCCTTTGTTTGCGGTCTAACATGCGCACGGCATCAGCGGCGGCGCGTAGCGTCGACCGCTGTATGTCGTTTTTGGTCGATTGGACTTCAAAGTACTCTGTCCGTATGGTTCTGTCAAGTTATCGAAAAGAAGAAAATCGTTGACGAGCGGACTTCAACTTGTAGTGGGAATATTGAAGCATTCAGGCGGCTCTGGGGGTACACGTCACATCCTGTCAAGTCACTGCTGAAAATTTTTTGTTTCATGTTTGGTATTACCTGCGCTTTTTTATTGCAAGAAAACAACTTAAACCCCTACCGTCAAAAAATTCAGGCCAACTATCGTTAAGAATTTTGTGGTTGACTTTATGCAATTTTAATTTTTTTTGGAGAATTCTTAATTTTTTTTTAATAATTATTAAGACCCCATTTAAACATCATGAGATCAATCCAGAAAACGGATTATTAGACCCATCAGGGTAAATCCGAGATAGATATGCCAAAAATCCTTATCGGCAATTTTTATCATCTCTACCATATTTGCTCGTTTAAAGTTAATTCTGGTAGTCCTTTTGATACCCCTTTATTTCATAAGTGCATAGTACGGAGTTAGACGTCGTTTTTTTGTTACGAAAAGCCTCATGATGGTTTTTGATAATAAATTTCATCATCGAAGGGCTTTCAGGATTGTTGAAAATATGTAATCCAAGGGAACAAAACACGTCAGCAATCACCAATTCATAGTGTATTTGCCATGCATACGCAATAAAAAATGCAACCTGCGCATGCAATGATGCATAGCGGTTGTAATGTCTATCCTTTTGTTTTGATATATCTCAATCAACCTTTTTTCAGGAATAACACATGGCAAAAGTTATCTATAACGGGAATGGTGCGGTCGGCGGCTCAGTGCCTGTCGATTCCAACACATATTCATCCGGCAACACCGTCAATGTTGCCGGAAACGATTCATCTACTGCTCCACATCAGCAGAATGACTCCAGCAATATTCCTGAAAACATCGTTACAGGCAATCTCTCCCGCCCCGGAGCGACATTCCTCTATTGGAACACTAAACAAGACGGCACCGGGGACTACCATGGCCCGTCGGTCGACTCAAACTTTGCCTTCCCGAACCAGGCGGGCGATTTGACTCTTTATGCTCAGTGGGCCATAACTACAGGCCTAACGAACGGGGGAGTTACGACCCATTACGCTTTCGCTTATGATGAGAAACTGGGAGCCCCAGGGGGTTTGGAACCAGCCAGGACCAACGCCGCGATTGCGCAATGCGAAAATGACTTAAACTGGATGCAAATCCAATTTGCAGGTGTGGACATCACTGCTCAAGGAATCACGCTGCCGATTCCGACTCTAGTCACCGCGCTTGGTGGCGGAGCAAGCTGGTGGCCGTTGCGGTTAAAGCCGGGAAGCGGCGATTCGACATTCATACGTGAGCTGATCATTGCGGAAGTCGTGGAGATGTTCATGTCTGCACAGCACAAGGGTTGGGGCTTTTCCAACGGTGCGGGCAACGAGGCAAGCTACGGGGAAGGTCTGTCGCTCTTCCTGCTCGTCCAGTTTCAGATCAACCACCTCGGGTTGAGCGCGGGCCTGATCTCCACCGGCGCCAGCAACGCCTGGTTGAACAGTTCCTTACCAGCAAGCAACCCCGCTTCAACCGAGAACTTCAACAGCTTCCATTATGGGGCACGTACGGATTATGTGAACACCATCGAGCCTTGGCCAGGCAACGGCCCGGCATCGGGCTGCTCGCTGCTGTTTATTTACTACTTGTACCACCAGCTTGGCTTTTCGATTCCTGACATCATTGCAAACGCGCCGGGGTTGGACTCGAGCAACAACACCCTCGGCGGCTCGTGTCTGCGCGGTGTGTACCGGAACCTGACCGGTGATTCATCCGATCCGTTTCCTTATTTCGCAAATCTCCTCGACAGGACCTTTCCATCCAACCAAGTCGCATCTATTGCCGGTCCGAATCAGGACGACCCCTGGCCGATCGCATCGTTGAGCTTCGTTGGTTCCAAAAACACTTGGGGTCATGACGAAATCAACGACATCATCAGCCACGGCGGGACCTACTCCGACGGCATTTTTCTACAGCTTGAGGGCTTCAATCGAAACATCGTTGGCGGGACAAAGCCGCAACTCCCGACCATTTCCTTCGGCGGCGTGAGCGCACAACTTTCGGGCAATGCGCCTGCGATCACCTACCAGAGCAGCAATACGAAAATTCCGCAGAACATCATGTTCGCTTACGATCTGCTGTTCGCTCAGCCCCTGGGGCCTTTCCCTCCGAGCGGCGAGACACCGGCGGAAGTCGATTCCGCGATAACAATCCTCGGCAGGCAGTTCCCAGCGTTGACGGAGTTTTTCTTCCTCGCCGGGGCGGACCCCTATTTCACGAATGTTCAACCCGATCCGCACGACCCCTCAAAGGTTAATGTTCCCTGGCTCAGTGAGGATTTACGAGTTTTCACCGCAACACCCGGTGCTCCTCCATTATCGCAATATCAATACCCTGTGCTGAGTGGGCCGAAGTTCGTGGAGAACAGCGTCGGAGGTAATTTCGACTTCGCAGGCGGATATGACTATATCAAAGCGTTGCTGAAACACCTGAACAAGACCTATGGCAATCCTTCCGGAATCGACCCGTTTGATCCTGCAAACAAAATTATTCCACAGCAGGAAAGTGAATTCACGGCTGACTCGTCGGTTACACCATTCACGACCATCAACGGGCACAACTACAATAATTACAGCTTTGCAATCGCTCGGGTGCGGCTGAAAGGCTCACCGGGCTCGGCAGGTGCCGCGACAGGAGTAAAGGTATTTTTCCGCCTATGGGGAACGCAGAGCGCCGACACAGGTTGGGACCCTGCTTCCACCTACCTCAGCAACAATGATTCGAACAACAATCCCCTCTGGCCGGAGGCGCCTCCCGACAACCACACCATCCCTTTCTTTGCCACCAGCGCCCAGCCGAATTTCAACGACCCGAACGACCCGGAGTTCAAGACTGGCGGATCGACGGGTACGGGAGCGAACAATCAGACAATCACGATTAATCAGGGCGACTCGCAGTGGGCCTATTTCGGCTGTTTTCTGAACGTGAACGACGGCAGCGTACTTGTGAACAACGTGAAAATACCGAATGCTCTCCCTGGCACGCATCATTGTCTGGTAGCGCAAATCGCTTACGCGGATGCGCCAATTCAAAGCGTGTCCGGCAACGTTCCGACACCCGAGTCAAGCGACCAGCTTGCCCAGCGCAATTTGCAGGTCACGACATCGGACAATCCCGGTCCGAAAACGGCTCACCGTGTGCCACAAACATTTGATTTGAAACCCAGCGGAATTCCACCGGCATATGGACCTCTGGCGAGTCGTCCCGACGAACTCATGATCGACTGGGGCGAAGTTCCGGTCGGTTCCGTAGCCAGGATTTACTGGCCGGCAGTCTCCAGTTCCGAAGTGATCAAGCTCTCTTCCTGGATGTACGGCGTGCATCCGTTGGCAGCTGCAGACACCCACACGATTGAGATCAAAACGATCAAGGGAGTGACTTATGTGCCGATTCCTCAGGGTAATGGCGAGAGCTTTGCCGGTTTGTTTACCGTCGACCTACCGCAAACAGTAAAAACCGGCCAGGAGTTTAATATCGTTGTTCGCCGCATCGGAAATCGGCCTATCCGCATAGTGAAGTCACTACAACCCCTTCCCCCAACCCACCCCCAGGCACCGAAGGTCACACAGGCGCTGCAGAGCAGGAGCATGGGCGGCAGCATCGAATTGAGCATGACCGGCAAGCCAGAGAAAATCGTGTCTGCCGAGCAGTACACAATTGAGATGGCAACCGCTGCCAAGCTGAGGTATGAGCGCTACATTGTGGGTTCATTTCAGGTAAAAATCCCGGTATCCACCAGGAGCAAAATGTTGCCGGCCGAGGAAACCACTCTTGCCATCCTGAAAGCGCGGCTCGAAGCCATGCCCAAAACCAACCGTTGGTATCCGGTGCTCGTGCGTTATATCGAGCAGATATCCATGCGAGTAGAAGGGCTTGGCGGCAACGCAGCTGCGATCCCGCCATCTTTGGGCGGCTATCGCCCTCCGCTCCATCTCATCGATCGGCCGTGTGAAGAGGACATTGACACATTCATCGGCAAGGTATCTGACGTGGTGTATGACTGCTTCGGTGACTTCCAGGGGTTCACGTTGGATGATTGCTGTGAACGCCATGTCTTCAAGAGCCGTCAAAAAGAGATTGGCGAAGTTGTCCTACGTGCGCTGAAAGATCGTCTGGTCGTTTCCGTACTTGTCACCAAGGGAAAAGATCCCCGTATCGTAAGGCTCCTTATCAAGAGCTGACAGGAACGGGGTGGTATGAAATAAGCGTTGTCTTTCCTCTTTTGGCCATAGCGAAGTAAGCTATGGCCTTTAAAAGATACTGTCAAGTTATCGAAAATAAGAAAGGACGAGTTTCATCGGAGAGCAGATTTAAACCTGAGAAGCGAATAGTGAAGCATTCATGCACCTCTGACTATCGAACTGCACGTATTTAAGCTTTTGTGACCTGGCTGGAGATGACGCGGACTCTGAGTGCAGCCTAGTGTCATGTCAAGACTAAACTGACGGATAAAGCCTCTTCAATTTAATTCGTGCATTTTCTGTTGTAAAGCGCCAGTTGATAACGGCTTTCTTGTTATTGCGTTCTTTCTCCCAAGCACTAACCTGACGACGTACCTCCGTCATAGTATCAATTCGACGATTCAGGCACTGATTTGACAGTACTCTTAGCTCAATCTCTGCCATGTTCAGCCAACTGCCGTGCTTCGGCGTATGAATAAATTCAAATCGGTCCAGCAAAGCCTTGGCTTTCTTTGGCTTGAAGGTTTCATAAAGCGATCCTGGTTTATGAGTGTTCAAGTTGTCCATCACCAGCGTGATTTTTTCGGCATGACGGTACTTTCGTGCAATCTCTTCAAGAAACCTTGCCCAGTCCTG
>CAIVCU010000282.1 GCA_903904495.1 uncultured Chlorobiaceae bacterium | reverse complement strand
CTGCCAATAACAAGCGGTTTTTTGTTTTTACGCGGCTTAAAAAGTTCATCGTCACAAACCTGAAGTTTCTTTTCAAGAAACTCAGGAAACTCTATTTTACTTTTTTCAGTGACGTCCTGGGGGATACTAACCGTCAACGTTTTCTTATTTAAAGGATTACTTCTTCCTTTTTTTAAAATAAATCATTTTTTTCTGTTATCATTCATTTATTAGTTTTTTCTTTAAACAAGAAATAAATATTAAGACATATATGTAATAATGAACAAAAATCGAACTATTAAAATTCCTATATTCTTTACATTTTTTTCATTAAAAAGACGGAACTATTAACGTTTTTTATGTATAACCTATCTTATACTATATAATATTTAAGATTTAAAAATGCATGTTATCGTTCTTCATGCAAGACCTTAAAAAAAGGGCTCTTCGCGGAATTTAGTGGAAGAATGGAATAAAAGAGTAAACTGAAGTATTTCAACACCAAGGTATCAATGCAAAAACTAACCGACCATTACCAGCAATTATTAGGATTTCCTGCCACCTGGAAGGTCGATGATGTCAACTTGTCCGTCTCTGGTCTGAAGATAGAGGTTCACCTTTGCTTTGTAGGCGATGAAGTATTATGCCCCAAATGTGGAGAACACGGTAAAGTGTATGATCAGGCCCCTGAACAACGTTGGCGGCATCTTGATACCATGCAGTTTGAAACAATCATCATAGCGCGCATTCCAAGATGTCAGTGCGAAACGTGTGGTGTAAAGACCATCGCAGTCCCTTGGGCAGCTCCCCATTCCCGTTTTACCCTCCTGTTTGAAGGCTTTACGGTGTCCCTGCTCCAGCATTGTTCGAGTGTTCAAGCAGCCTCAAATATCCTCAAACTTGACTGGCATGCCGTGGATCAGATCATGAAACGCGCTGTCGAGCGAGGACTGATGCGCCGGAAACCTGATAATGTTTTACATGTCGGCATAGACGAAAAAAGCTTCCGTTCTGGCCATAAGTACATTACAATACTCAATGATCTGGACAGAAGCCGAGTGCTTGATATCATTGAGGATCGTACCCTGAAGGGTACGAAAAAGCTGCTGGAAACCCTTTCAAAACAACAAAAAGCAAGAGTTGCGTCTGTATCACTCGACATGTGGCAACCCTTTACAACGGCAGTCACCAAGCTTCTCCCAAAGGCTGATATTGTTCATGACAGGTTTCATATCAGCAAATATCTTAATGACGCTGTCAATAAGGTAAGAAACCAGGAGTCACATGAATTGCAGAAGAATGGGGATAAAAGTTTGGTCGGTTCAAAATACTCTTGGCTGCGAAATCCTGAAAACATGACGATAAGTCAACGAGCCCGGTTTGACGAATTGATGGCATGCGAATTAAAGACGGGTGTGGCTTGGGGGTTAAAAAATGTGTTTCGCGATTTCTGGAACTGCTCTTCGGAACTCAGGGGTGAGTTGTTTTTTACTTACTGGTGCGAGATAGTAGATAAGTCTGGACTGAAGCCTCTCGTAAAAGTGAAAGGGCTGATGGAACGTCATAAGGACAATATCCTCAATTACTTCAAACATAAAGTCAGCAACGCTGTGTCGGAGGGCCTTAACAGCAAAATTCAATTGCTCAAAGCGACTGCAAGAGGATTTCGTGGCTTTGAAAGCTACAGGACCAGGATTCTCTTTTATTGTGGAAAACTGGATATGTACATCTGAAGGCGAAGTAATTAGAGATTTAGTGTCCATTAAATTCCACGAAGAGCCAAAATGGCTCTTCGCGGAATTTAATGGAAATAGAGTAATATGAGTTTAGTGTAGCGTAATATCAATTCATAGAATGAGTCAGAACGTAACCCTATTATGAAGTTGAAGACCGTCCCGATAAGCCATAGAGACAATATCTTCAACTATGCAAGCACAAAACAACCAAGGTAGCAGCACTAAGCCTATACAGCTAAAACCACCTTCGAAAGGTCTCAACGAAGGGCTTTCAAAGCTTCGAAAGCTATCGAACCAAAATATCATTATTCCATAGAAAACTGAACCTTACTTTCGTGTGATGAAGTATTTTTGTTTCACTTCAACCCTTTAAATTCCGCGAAGGACCTAAAAAATATTACTTTATGGGTCTATCAGACAATCTTCACTACATCCTTCTTGCTCCTTGCTACCATTCAGCCTTTAGGCTCGCTGCCTTCCCCCTCCCCAGCTCCTTATCAATCTTCTCAATCAGATCATCATCCGGCAATGCAATGCGCACCAGCTGCTTGTTCAGCTCAATCTGCAGCGTCGCCGAGTTGATCAGCGTTGCTGCCTCGCGTGCTGCTTTGATAAAGTTTAGGTCAGCCTGCTTGTCGCGCAACTCAAAGTGCGTGGGGTAGTTTACTTCAAATCCGAATTTCTTGCTGTCAATCGCTTCCCATGCGCAGAAGTGCTCAAAGATTCTGTACTCAGTCAACTGCAGCTGGACCGCTTTGTCGGCAAGCAGCGTATTGAGTATCTGAAACTCGGTCTCAATAGCCACGGCAGAGATGGTCTGCTTGCGGTAAGGCCGCACCGGCGTGAGGTGTACCATGCGGTTGAGCATCTCGGTTTTTGTCGATGCGGTTGAGCAACCCGGTAAGCGCGCTTGCATCTGCCTGCAGGTAATTCGGGGTCCATGATAAAGGGAATCCTGCCTGAGGCAAGTTTAGATTAGATCCCTCACTTCGTTTCGGGATGACAAAAGAGAGGGATCGGGATGAAAAAATTATAACACCATACGTTCCATAAGAATGGCTGCCGACACAGAGGCATTCAATGATTCCACACCTTGTTTTCTGCCCCGATGGGGAATCCTGACGAGGCGGTCTGTTAGCGCTTGAACAGGTTCACTGACTCCGTTTGCCTCGTTGCCGATCACCAGAACCTGCTTTTCAGGCCATGAGCTGAACTCTCTGAAATCTGTTCCATCAAGTGATGCAGAAACGATGGAATAACCAAGTGCCTGAAGTCTCCGCAGTTCATGCTCAAGGTGTTGAACAGCGTAATGACGGATACCGTAAATACTCCCTGCACATGAGCGAACTGCTTTTGAGTTGTACCTGTCGGCTGTCCCTGAACTGCAGATCATTGCTTCAGCTCCAAACCATACGGATGTCCTGAGTATAGTACCTACATTTCCCGGATCCTGAACATCATCGAGCGCAACAATGAATGGTTTCGCAAGACTGCCGATACCCGCTGCAGCGGTCGTTTCAGTCTGGCTCAGCTGGCGGAAAACACCAAAAATACCCTGCGGTGTAGAGGTCCCCGAAAGCTGCGAAGACTCCCTGTCACTTATGAAAAAAACTTTCCCCTTATGAGTTCTGAAAAAACGTTTCCCCTCCGGCTCTCCCTCCCTGAAAAGCAGTGCAACAAGCATTTCCTCATCGGGGATGTTCCGGCAGAGCTCACTTACCGTGCGGAGACCTTCGGCCAGAAAAAGCCCGTCAGACTCCCTGAATTTTTTCTGATG
>CAIVCU010000281.1 GCA_903904495.1 uncultured Chlorobiaceae bacterium | reverse complement strand
TTCATTCTGGCAAGCATGCGCAGCAGCTCCAAAAGAAACACTTTAGCCCCTCCGTTTTCGCCACCAGGCAGCACAAGCGTCAAGTCTACAGCAATGCACTTCGGAGATTTTCTTACAAGCTCTTTTCCGTCCGCCTTTTTTGTTGGTCCGGAGTTTGCGGACGGGCTCCACCTGTAGACCCACCGTAAATTCTGGCTATCAGTAAGGAGGCGTATAAGTTGGGAAGTACTCTCTTGCCAGGTAAGCCAGAGCATTCCAGATGATTGAGGGGCAGAGCCCCTATTGAGTCGACCAATCCATGACTTTAAAGCTTTTGCAAGTTTCAGGGGTGAGTTTCCGCTGAAATAGGCAGCATTTGTACCGGCAACTTCGCGAAATACCGGCAGGTCCCGGGCAAGAATCGGGCATTTGTGCTGAGCTGCTTCAATAAGCGGCAAACCAAATCCCTCACCCTCGGACGCCATCAGTATCCCGCTGGCTGCCTTATAAAGTTTCTGCAATGCCTCATCACTGATATCCTGATACCAGACACACTGGCGATTCAACTTGTTATGTCTTTTCAGGCGTTTTGAGACCTTGTCGACCATCCACCCTTTTTTGCCCACAATGACAAGATTTACTTTCATTCCCATTATCCAAAGCATCTCACATGCCTTGAGCACCTGCAGATGCCCCTTCCGGGGTTCGACGGTACCAACCATAAGGATGGTCGGTGCCTTGGCAAGTTTCAGCAGAGTTTCATCAAACCCGTCAGGCAGGCCTTTAGAAGGGATACTTGCAGCAATATCCGCACCATGGTGGTTCCAGCCAATCGCAAAAGGACGAAGGCGGTATGGCTGGACCTGGTTCAGCCAGCAATAAAGATCATCAGCAACTGTTCTCGAAACGCAAATGGCACCGTCAGCCTGAGCGACAATATGAAGCCATTGCTCAAAGTCATTCAAAGTACCCTCCGGGAAAAAGTCGGGACGACGTAACGGCAAAATATCATGAACCAGAAAAAATACCGCGGCGCCAATATTGCGGATTTTCAAAAAATAATCCTTTTGGCTTTGCACCACTTGAAAGTGGAGATCAGGCACAAACAGAATATCTTTCGGTTTTATTTCAACGACCTCATCGACAAGAGTATTTTCCGGGAACCCAAAGGATTTAAGAGTAAACGAGCGGGCATAACGGTATGGCGCATCAGGCGCAGCGTAGACCGGCTCAACGCGGAAGCCATCCGGAGGATTATCAATAAGGGTTTTAACAATACTGCGAACTACCCTTTGAATACCGGTTTTCAGGTCAACCAGAACAAGAGCTGAAACATCAATCAATAATTGCCGTTGCATGGCAACATGAAAGGTATCAACAATTCCCTCTGCTATTGAGAAAAGAGTTCCTTCGTCATCAGGAACAGTTTCAAGGTGAGCAACCTGGTGCACAATACTATTGCGGATAGCTTCAGGGCTCTGAGAAAACCGCTCAATGGCTGCGGCATACTGCTCGGCAATTAGGGCGGGAGAGCGCTCAGTATAAACATAATTACGTGCAGACCGTCCAATCCTCTGGCGCAATAACGCATCAGCTCTCAGCGTTTCAAGCCCCATTTTCAACTCATCGACCGATACATCATCCGGCAGCATTATTACGCACTCCGCCGGCAGTTCAGCCATGCTCCCGTTGGCGTTTACGATGGTCGCCATGCCATAATTCATACAGTCCAGCACCGAGCCTGAACTTTCACCACGCGATATCGTGCGCAGCTGCACCCCGATATCGGACGCCGAAAGGTATCGCCTGTATTCCTCTATCGGTACCCATCCTGTCACGCGGATTCTGCTGCCAGAAAATTCTATATCTTTCTGCAATTTTCTGCAGTATTCGTTCTGAAGGATTTCACCAACAAACACAAGCGTGCACCTATAATCATCCCTGAGGCTTGAAGCCTGCCAGGCCTCGAGCAGC
>CAIVCU010000280.1 GCA_903904495.1 uncultured Chlorobiaceae bacterium | reverse complement strand
GTACAACCTGTATACCACAGCGCCTCCTTCAATCTTCTTGCTTGCATACAGTTGGTAATCTGCCCCGACAGAAGCTCCGACTGTGCTGTTATGGGTAACCACGACCACCGGCATTGACTCTGAAATCTCCCTGATGATTTGGTTGACATCACTCCTGAGAAACAGATTATCGAAGGAAGACTCTGGTTCATCAATCAGTAAGATGTCATAGTTATGCGCGTCCTTGATTTCTTGTAGCAGCCTAAATTCTGACCGCTCACCTCCGGATACTTCAAACCCATCCTTATTTAGAATTCTATAGGTTATTTTTGCAAATAGTTTATAAAGCTCCGACGGTGTCAGACTCTCATTGGCTAGCAATGCCCGCAAATATTCATAAGGGCACTCGTATTCCGCGAAGGAGTCTTTGAAAGCCGTTCTAGCGCCGCTTACTGACTTGATCTCTCCAGCACCGGTAAAGGGCCCTTTTGTCGCAACAACACGAAATCCCTGGATGGCTTCCTCTGAAATGGTCGCACCGTTTTGAAGGCCCTTCACAATCTCAGAGAATCTTTCGACCTTTTTCTTTTCTAAGCTTATGCGATAAAGGTCCACATCTTCAACTTGGATCGCCGCTGTGCGTCTCTTCAAGCTCTCTCGAATATCACGTACCAAACCGTTCACGAATTTCTTTTTCTTTTTCTCCAATGTCTTTGTCCAGAGCACTTCAATTAATTCTCTTGCAAGTAGCTTCAGTGAATTGATGTCGATGTGCCTTTCAATGATTGAACGGTACTCGATATTTTCTATTACCTGCCGCACCGATCCAATCAGATCATTCAACACCTTGTCCTCACTGATTGAGAACTCTGACTCACCAAATAGCGCAGTATTTGAGAAGGCATCCCTTCTGTCTGCCTCCTTCGCAGATTCATGAAGGCTGCTGATGTACTTATCAACCGACCGCTCATTGGCGTTCAAGTCAACGTTTATCACATCATTTAGAACGGCTTTAAATCCTGACAAATAATCTGCGATAAACCGGCTTCGATCTCTTTCCAGATCATTGTTGAATTCGCGTTTGTACGTCTCATCGTCTCGTTGCACCAAAGAAAACTGCTTAATGTACTTCACATGGCCGTGTAAATCATTGATCCTATCTAGGGTAAAGGTCTTTCCTGACGATCTCTCGCCGAGGAGCACATTTAGTCCCGTGGACAGCTTCTGGCCATTTTCAAAAATCTGGAACAGCTTGTTCCCCTCGTTTTCAGATAGCGCAACCTTCCCCTTGTCTTGGAGGCATGTCTTGATGGCGCCTAATGTCAACTCGCCGCAGTCAACAAACGTTTGTCTTGTTGGGAGTGGGGCCAATTCGCTGGAAATCCGGGCGTCGCTGAACAGAACCGGCGTTAGCTTCGTCGCGTCTTTGATGGCGCGGATGAATTTCTTGGCGCTATCCACCTCGCCAGATGATACGTACTTTTCTAGCCGCTCCAATGCTTCACCATTGATCGCCGGCTTCTTGTCATAGTGAGGGATGACCAGGTGCTCACCTAGACTTGGGAATATGCCTATAAGCTCGTCAATCGAAATGCTGTCTTCGAGTTTGCTAATTCTCGCGCGAACCTTTTCAGCTTGTTCCTTGAATGCTTCCAAGTTGGCTACGTCACTGATTATCAGAACATGCCCAACGTCAAGCGTGACCTCTATTCCCGGGAAGACAACCAATTTCAACGTATCCTTAATAGTCGCAAACTGGGCGTCGTCGAACACATTGTGATTCGTTATGGCGATGGCATCCAAAGCGGCTTCAGACACGTACAGCTGTAATTTGTCGAGGTCGAAGGTAAATTGCGCGTCGCTAACAGTGGGTACGGTATGGATATGGAAGTCAATCTTCTTCAAGTATGCTCCCCGATTGCCGCTTCAATTATGAAATTATCGTGAATCGTCTGACTCATGGCAGCTCGGTCTAATATCACG
>CAIVCU010000279.1 GCA_903904495.1 uncultured Chlorobiaceae bacterium | reverse complement strand
GGATCATGTTTATGTCATACCTCCCAATAAAAATATGTCGTTGCTGCATGGCATGTTACATCTTTTAGATATGGTTAAGCCTCGAGGCCTGCGACTTCCTGTGGATTTCTTTTTTCGTTCTATGGCCGATGCTATGCAGCAGCATAGCATCGGTGTGATTCTCTCAGGTATGGGTTCTGACGGTACGCTTGGCCTGCGTGATATCAAGGAAAAAGGAGGTGGTGTTTTTGTGCAGGAACCCGCTTCAGCAAAATTTGATGGTATGCCTCGGAGTGCGATAGATGCCGGTCTGGCTGATTTCATCGCTCCGGTCGATAAGCTTCCCGCATCGATCGTTGCCTATCTAATGCATATCCCTTCCCGATCGAGACCGATCAGCTCAGTTGCAGGCAAGTCGCTGAGTGCCCTTGAAAAGGTTGTGATACTTTTACGCACCCAGACCGGTCATGATTTTTCGCTTTATAAAAAAAATACTATTTATCGCCGTATTGAAAGGCGTATGGGCATTCATCAGATTGACAAGATTATCGATTATGTCCGGTTTTTGCAGGAGAATCCTCATGAAACGGAACTGCTTTTTAAAGAACTGCTTATTGGGGTAACAAGTTTTTTTCGTGATCCGGCCGTGTGGGAAAGTCTGAAAACCAAGGCCATACCATCTCTTTTTTCTTTAAGACCGTCCGGTGGTATCCTGCGTGCCTGGGTTGCTGGCTGTTCGACTGGTGAGGAGGCCTATTCACTTGCCATTATTTTAAAAGAGGCGATTGAAACGATCAAGCCCGCAGGAAATTTCAGGATTCAGATTTTTGCTTCTGATCTTGATAAGGATGCTGTCGTAAAGGCTCGACTTGGGATCTATCCACCCAATATTGCAGCGGATGTATCTCCAAAGCGTTTGCAGCGATTTTTTGAAAAGGATGACCGTGGTTACAGGATATCAAGAGAGATTCGGGAGCTCATTGTTTTTGCGCCTCATAATGTTATCATGGATCCGCCCTTTACCAAGCTTGATATTCTTGTATGCCGTAATCTGCTTATCTATATGGAGCAGGAGTTGCAGCAAAAGCTATTATCTCTGTTTCATTACAGTCTGAACCCTGGCGGAATTCTTTTTCTCGGAAGCGCTGAAACGATCGGATCAAATAACAACCTTTTTGAATCGCTTGACAGCAAATCAAGGCTTTTCCGTCAGTTTTCAAAAGGAGTAATCTCCAAACCCCTTGATTTTCCATCTGCATTTCGTCATGCGGCTATATCCTTTCAGGATGGTGTGGATGTCAAGCAGACATCTACTCAATCAGAACTTAACCTGCAGATGATGACTGATCAGGTTTTAATTCATCTTTATGCACCAGCAGCAGTACTGACGAATGAGAACGGAGATATCATCTACATCAATGGCCGTACAGGAAAGTATCTTGAGCCGGCAGCCGGCAAGGCAAACTGGAATATTTTTGCAATGGCCCGTGAAGGGTTACGCTTTGAGCTGACTGCTCTTTTTGGAAATGCGATCCTTCAAAAGGCGGCTGTGTACAAAAAAGGTATAATTATCGGTACTGATAGCGAAACAGAGGCCTTGAATCTGAGGATTGAGCAGCTTCAAAAGCCAGATGCTTTATCTGGACTTGTCCTGATCGTATTTGAAGACGTGAAAAAGAACTCGATGGTTGCACCTCCAGGGATTGCTTTACCCCTTGATACCAGTCAAAACCATCTGTTGTTGCTTGAGCAGGAACTTAAGGCTGGCAGAGATGAAATTTTTACCATTCGTGAACAGATGCAGACCTCGCAGGAGGAGCTCAAATCTACCAATGAGGAGATGCAATCGGCCAACGAGGAGATGCAGAGCACCAATGAGGAGCTGACTACTTCAAAGGAAGAGATGCAGTCTCTGAACGAGGAGTTGCAGACAGTGAATCAGGAGCTGCAGTCCAAGGTGAGCGACCTGTCGCAGGCAAACAATGACATGAAAAACCTGCTGAACAGCACTGACATTGCAACGCTGTTTCTTGATGATGCACTCAACATCCGACGTTTTACAACCCGTACATCCACAATCATCAAATTAATTTCAACTGATATTGGGCGCCCTATAACCGATATCGTTACTGATCTGCATTATACAGCTCTTGCTGATGATGCCCGGGAGGTTCTTCACACTCTTGTTTACAGTGAAAAACAGGTTTCAGCAACTGATGGCCGATGGTTTACTGTTCGCATCATGCCGTATCGTACCTTGGAAAACAGAATTGACGGAGTGGTGATTACATTTACTGATATCACCGGTTCCAAAAAATTTGAGCAGAGTTTGCTGGATAGTGATGAGAATTTTCGATTTTTGTTTGACGCTATACCTGGTGGAGCAATGCTCCAGAATTCCGAAGGGCGGATCCTTATGGCAAATCGTGAGGCTCAGCGTATTCTGGGCTTTTCCATTATTGAGATGATGGGGAAGACGACCTCTGAACTCAGATGGAAAATCGTGCTTGAAGATGGATCAGTTCTTCCTTCTGAAGAGTATCCTGCATTGGTAGCTTTGCGCACAGGACATGCAGTCAGCGATGCCGTTCTGGGAATTGTTCAAGCGCCTAATCAGAGTTGTCGCTGGATCAGGGCCAATGCTCTGCCAAGATTGCATTCGGACAAGCAGATAGCCTGTCAGGTTTATACTTTTTTTGTCGAAATTCCACAACCGCATTCTGAGGCGCAACAGGTCTGAAAAAAAAAGAAATAATCTCTCATGAAAAAGAAAAAAGCGCTTGCAGAGGGACTCTCAGAGTTAAGGCGCAAGGCCGAAGAGCGCTGGCCAGAAATTCAGAAAAAAAACGCTGTTCCTTCGTCATCTGAGGAAATGCATCGTGTCATCCATGAACTCTCTATCCACCAGATTGAACTTGAAATGCAGCAGGAGGAACTGCTTCTATCGAGGGATGAGCTGGAGGAGAGTCTGGAACGATACACTGAGCTTTATGAGTTTGCTCCACTTGGGTATCTGACCCTTGCGCGTGACAGTACAATATGCGAAGTAAACCTGACCGCCACCAAGATGCTTGGAGAGGAGCGATCCTCATTGAAAGGTGATCGTTTCGGACGTTTTGTTGATCAAGACGACCTTACGATTTTTAATACGTTCATAGAACGAGTATTCAATCGCATTGAGCCAAAATATGCTCAGATAAGGCTGCTGAATGATGATACCAATCAACTTCCGAACGATTCTTCTATCCCGGAGATGACGGTTCGGATTGATGCTGTCGTTAGCGATGATGGTCAGGAATGCAGGGCTATTCTCACTGATATAACCAAACAAAAGCAGATTGAAGAGCAGAATGCAGCACTTCAGATAAAACTGATGCAGGCTCAGAAAATGGAGTCAATTGGCAGATTGGCGGGAGGTGTTGCTCATGATTTTAACAATATGCTGCAGGTCATGCTTGGGAACCTTGATCTGTTGATCGATACAGAGGATCTGAAAAGCAACATAAGGGAGATATTTTCCGACCTTCGGATGTCGGTTCTCAAATCAGCAGGGCTTACCAGTCAGTTGCTTGCTTTTGCCCGAAGGCAACCTATCGATATTCAGGTACTGGATTTCAACGATACAGTTTCCAAAACGCTCAACATGCTCAAACGCATTCTTGGGGCTAATATTGAGCTGAACTACTCACTTTCGAAGGATCTTTGGCCAGTGAAGATGGATTCGACACAAATCGATCAGATTATAACCAATCTTGCAATAAATGCGAAAGAGTCCATCCAGGGAATTGGAACCGTTTCCTTCGAAACCCGTAATATCTCCATTGATGCGGCATTCTGTAAGCATCATCCGGAGATGCTCCCGGGTGATTATGTCTTGCTTGTTGTCCACGATAATGGCAAGGGTATGGATAAAGCCACACTTGATTCTGTTTTCGAACCCTTCTTTTCGACCAAATCAAAGACATCCAGTACAGGCCTTGGGCTGGCTACGGTATATGGTATTGTCATGCAGAACAATGGAGCTATTATTGTATCCAGTGAAATTAGAAAAGGGACAACCTTCGAAATTTATCTGCCCTGTTATGCCGGTAAACTATCTCCATCACCATCGGTGAAAGCAAATGAAGAGATAGCAGAAGGCAATGAAACCATTTTGTTCGTTGAGGATGATAAGTTAGTGAGGGATATTACCTTGGAGTTTTTGAAAAGTTTTGGGTATACGGTTTTGGTGGCCGAATCCCCAGCTGAGGCTCGCTCGATTTTTAAGGATTATTCGGGTACTGTACATCTGCTCATTACCGATGTCATCATGCCAGGCATGAATGGACGTGATCTTGCGTTACTCTTGCTGAAGAGCCGTCCCAGTCTAAAAATTCTGCTTATTTCAGGATATGCGAATGACTCTTTAAAGAGTAAGGGGAATCAACACGTTACTTTGCCATTTCTTGGGAAACCTTTCTCTCGCATTGAGCTCGCACTCAAGGTACGTGGGATCCTTGATTCACATTGAAGTGACGTGACTCTCCCCCAGTGTTTTTTATTTCGACAACATTAAATCGAAGTGACATGAATGAAACGATACAGACCATTCTGACACGACGCAGTGTAAGGGATTATCAGCCAAGGCAGATTGATGACAAGGATATGCAGGAAATTCTTCATGCCGGGCATTACGCCCCTTCAGCAATGGGGCAGCAGCCCTGGCATTTTACGATAGTGCAGAATCCTGATCTGCTCGAAAATCTCCAGACTCTATGCAAAATAAGTTTTCAGCACTCTGACAATGCCGCATTGCGTGAGATGGTAAGTAGTGAGGATTTTAATGTCTTTTACCATGCCCCGACCCTCGTGATCGTGTCTGGTGACAGCAAGGCTATTGCGCCTTTGTGGGATAGTGTTCTTGCTATGGGAAATATGTTGCTTGCGGCTCAATCACTGGGGGTAGCTTCCTGCTGGCAGCACGCTCCGATTACGATCTACGGAAGTCCGAACGGGTCAGCTTCATTAAGCAGTATCGGATTGGATTTTCCCAAAGGCTTTGTTCCTTATGCTGCGGCTGTTTTTGGCTACGGTGTACTGCCACTACCCGAAGCTGCACCTCGAAAACCCGATACCGAAACATTTTTGAAGTAAAAGCGAAAGATTCAATCTTTATGAAAGAGCCTGTCACAATCTATCGACAGGCTCTTTCAGCTATCTTTTCTCTTCAGGAAACAGGCTCCAGAGGAAGGGCTAGATTATCCGGGATCATCTCTTCAATGTTATTAGCCGGTATAAAAAACCGATTCATCGGGGTGTTTTCAGTTTTGTTATGCAAAATACCGCGAGCTGTACTGGCTGTCAGTGTTGCAAGGTGACCGGCAAAATTTTTAGGCAATACAAAAAAACCGCTCTGCTGACTTGAAAAAAGCGCCCATGATTCGGGATCTATAGCAAAAACACATCCTGTTTCGATGATGATAAACGGTGTTTCCTCTTGCAGAAAGATGTTTTTGAACATTACTTTCAACAGATGCTGTTTATTATCGATACCAAAATTAAGGCCGGCATTTATGGTAATAGGCTTGTCTTCAACAAGGACTTCAGGGAGAAGCGCGATTTGTTCAGTCGTAATTTGTGCAAGGGCAAAATTTACCCTGCGGTCGTTGCTTTCTGGCATGGTATGAAAGATAATTGGTTGCTGAATAAAGAAACTGAACGCTGTAATGTGTTTTGCAGGTTAAAAATATGGAATTTATAAGTTTTCATTTGTTTTCTTTTCTTTTTTTTTAGGCGTCCTTCTGTTTAGTCCGTTTTCTGATGACGAAACCAAGACTCTGCGTTATGTCCGAATTATTACTTCCCTGTCCCTTCGAGTCTGATGTTTCTCTCGCATCCCTCTCATATTACGGGATTGGAGGTATTTCCCGTTTCTTGGCTCATCCTCAAACTCCTGCCGAACTTGCCAATCTGCTCCTTTGGAACAGGGAGCATCATCTTCCTCTTGCGCTCATGGGTAAGGGGAGCAATATCCTTTTTTCAGATACCTTTTTTCCCGGCATTGTGATCTCTTTAGACCGGATGCACCGGTTATTCTGGATATCCGATGATGAACTTTTTTGCGAAGCCGG
>CAIVCU010000278.1 GCA_903904495.1 uncultured Chlorobiaceae bacterium | reverse complement strand
GTAAAGACTCCTTTGGTGTCACCCTGCAAGAAACGGTGTATGCGTTGGATTCGACTACAATCGATCTCTGTTTGGCGCTGTTTCCATGGGCAAAGTTCAGAACACATAAGGGTGCTATTAAGATGCACACTCTTTTGGACTTACGGGGTAATATCCCGTCGTTTATTGCCATTACGGATGGTAAGGTTCATGATGTCAATATCCTTGATATTCTCATGATTGATCCGGGTTCTTTCTATATCATGGATCGTGGTTATATCGATTTTGATCGATTATTTCATATCCATCAGTCCCCAGGATTTTTTGTCATAAGATCGAAGTCAAATTTAAGTTTTAAAAGGCGATACTCACATCCTATCGATAAATCTACCGGCGTGCGATGCGATCAAACCATTGTGCTTGCCAATTTTAAGGTTGCCAAAGAATACCCGGAGAAAATGAGAAGAATCAAGTATGCGGATCCGGAAACAGGGAAACTGTTTGTGTTTTTGACCAATAACTTTATGCTCTCAGCTCAAGTCATTGCAAAGCTCTACAAGAGCAGATGGCAGATCGAGCTGTTTTTCAAATGGATCAAACAACATTTACGAATCAAAGCATTCTACGGTACTTCCGAAAATGCCGTAAAAACACAAATCTGGACCGCTATATCGGTTTATGTGCTGATAGCTTTAGTTAAAAAACGTATGAATTTGGATATAACTCTCTACACTTTTCTACAGATTTTGAGTGTCAGTGTTTTCGAGAAAGTCGATATTTTACAATTAGTTACGAATTCCTCCGGCATAACTGAAGACACCTATATCTCTAACCAATTGAATTTATTCGAGATATAACCGGACAGTAGTGACTCTGCCCATATAATAAGCAAGCATCCTAAATTCCCGACAATATTATAACTATACACTCTCCTGCAACTGAATTTTCAAAGTCTTGAGGATATCCCGTTGTGCTTTGGTTACCTCGGTCAGGATGTAGCCATACTTACTTGAGTACTTTACTTACGTCAACGTCTCCATCTCTCGCAGTACTTCACGTACCGTGTATTTTTCTATGAGTCCAGTTTCCCGCATCTCCTTACGCAGCGAGCTGATGAGGATCAGTGGATTGACTATGTTTTTTTGTTGGTCTGCCTATACTCCCTTGATACTGCGCCATCCTGCTCAGTTCTAGTTCGACTTTATAGGATTATAACCCCCCATGAAACTTGCCGAATGCATGGGCAAGCATGAGCGACATAATCAGGATACCCGCACCAAGAGGGACTACGTGACTGATCTTCCGTAATTTGAAGCTGCCGACATGACAGACGAGCAGGTAACCGACAGCAAGGTTAAAGAAACCCCATAGAACATTGATGATTGATGATGACAAACCTATACCGGGTGGTGATGCGAAGGGGCTCTGGAAGGCATGTCCAGATATTCCATTGCCGAGATGTGGCAGTGTGTTTGCCAGCAATGCGCCCCCGAAGAAGTATGCTATATAATGGTACCAGCGCATCGTTGCTCCTTCTTTTCCATTAACGTCCTTCAAAATAAAGCCTTAAATAATGTTGATGGAATGTTTTTTCTGAATTGCAATACAAAACCAATCCTCCTTCTCTTCATTATTATACAGCTGTGGCTAGCAAATGATAAAAAAAATTTAAAACTGAAAGATTTTTTGAAAGAAAAATGAAAGGCCAGACGTATAACAGGTAGGAAGCAGAAAAATCTGTCTACCACTTAACTAACAATCATACACTACAGAAAAATGAAAAAGAATTTGATTGCCAGCATTATCGTTTCACTCGCAATGACCGGAATTTTTGGTGGTGTTTCTTTCGCCGCTGATAAAGCCGCAGACACAAAGCCAGCAGTAACAACAGAGGCAAAAGCCGATGCTCCTGCCCCTAAAGCAAAAGCCAAGAAAAAGAAAGCAACAAAGAAAAAAGTTGCCAAAAAGACAGAAGCCAAAACCGAAGCTGCTGCACCTGAAGCAGGCAAGTAAGGAATTTTCTGCTGATTAAAAAGAATAAAAAAATACTGATGCCTCTTAAATCCAGAGATGGTGAATAGATGATTAAGCCTTTCATCAGTATAAGTAACAAGAAAAGCCCGTTCATGAGAAGGGGCTTTTCTTGTTTCAGGATATGAATAAAACATTGAAGGTATAGAAGCTCCCTCAACTCAGTATCTTAAAATCAAGTGGCAAGACCTGCGATTCCTTTTCTCTTGGTCTGCCATTATTCATGTCTCCTTTTAGTGTAAGATATGTCGTGTCCATTTTTTTTGCAGCAAGTCCATAGGTTATGCGTCTTCTTCAACGTGCGCATGACTGACATTCTCGCCATCCCGTGCCCTCAACGTCCGGAAGAAGAGGGCAGACAAAATGGTTGTGCAGCCCATAATGGTAAAAGCATGATGTAAGGCATTGAGAACTGCTGTGTGATCTGATTGCGGAAAGCCATGTAAATACCACGCCGCAACCAGAGAACCGCAGGCCAGCCCGAAGCTGAGCGATATTTGCTGCAAGCAGCTGAAAATAGAACTTGCCATGCTGGAATCTTCGGAAGCGATGTCGGCATAGGCCATACTGTTCATACTTGAGAATTGCAGCGAGTTGAAAAAGCCCAACGCCAGGCTACGCAGGATGATTCCTATTTGTGGCGTTTCCGGCGTTACGGAGGCAAAGCTGATAATGACCACCCCGATCATCAGCGTGTTAAACATTAAAACTTTGCGATAACCATACATTTTCAACACGGGTTCAGAAAACAACTTCATGCCCATGGCCGCCGCAGCTGTCGGCATCATCAGAAGGCCGGCATGCCATGCCGGAAGGCCAAGTCCCAACTGGTAAAGCAAGGGCATTAAAAACGGCAGGCCGCCGATACCGATCCTTGTAACAAAGCCGCCGACAACAGAAACACGGAATGTCCTTATCTTGAATAAGGATAGATTCAATAGAGGGTATTCCTTATGTCTGGCATGCCAGACATAAGCCCCCAGCAATCCCAGAGAAAGACCGAACAGCGCAAGAATAAGCGAACTATCGGCATGATATTCGCCAAATATCTCCAAGATCCACGAGAGCAATGCCGTGCCGGAACCAAACAGAATAATGCCGGTAACATCAAGCGGATGTTGGGTATCGCCTCGATAATTAGGCATATAGCGATAAATCAAAAACAACGCAATCAATCCTACCGGCACATTGACGAAGAAAATATCGCGCCACGATAACCAATGCACGATAAGTCCGCCGACTGTGGGCCCAAGCAATGGCCCAATCAGGGCGGGGATAATGACGAAGTTCATTGCGTGCAGAAGCTCTGATTTTGGAAATGTCCGGATGACCGTCAGGCGACCGACAGGAACCATCATAGCTGCACCGATGCCCTGCAAGATACGCATAGCGATCAACATAGGCACGTTCACCGATAGACCGCATAAAACGGAAGACAGCGTAAAAATCAAAATCGCCGTCGAGAAAACACGGCGTGTGCCAAAACGATCGGCCATCCAGCCGCTAAACGGAATGCAAACGGCCAAACTCAGGATATAGCTGGCAACGACGGCTTTAAGGCTGAGAGGTGCGACATGTAGGCTAGCCGCCATAGCGGGCACTGCCGTATTGATGATTGTGGAATCCATCTGCTCCATGAAGAGAGCCGTGGCCACAACCCAAGGCAGATAATGTTTGATACGCGCGTCATTCATAGATGGGTACATGGTACTGTCAAATTTCAGCCTGTTTCGCAACTTGACAGGATCCTATGATAACCATACCCAAATCTTCTCTCATCAACAGGTTGTCAGACCATATGAGTTAATCCCGCCTCATCTGAATATTTCTTTAGATGACAAGAACTGGGAGTCTATAGTCAAAGTCAGTCAAAGACTGATCTTCATTGACAATAATCGCTTCATCTAAGATTAGGTTTTTGGAATGAAGTACGCCTTCTCGCAAGGTAATCCTGCCAATTGCATGCAGTTCCATGATCAAACGCGAAGCCACGAAGATAAATTCCGGACGCGAGCCATGAGTTTTTATGGCATGGTCGAGCCTTTCAATTCCTTTTTCAGCCGTCATTGTTGCTCCTTTGAAGTTGTCTGGACAAAAATCACTTTATAGCAAAGATATTGTTCTCATGTGTCACAGCTTCCCATTAAAAAATAGGGGCAGACTGACACCGCCTCTACCCCGCGAGCTTTTTCATGGGTCTCCCTGATCAGGATTATGGAACATGTTTTTAGTTGGAATAATCCTCATGAAAGGGAACTTTCGCTCTCACGCTCTTCAGGTGGCATTTCACAAAATTCACACGTGCACTCATCTGGTTGGTGTGATTTATTTGACCGGAATTTCTTTTCCTGTTTTTACTTTGGGCTCGATTTTCGGCACCTTGATTTTCAGAACACCGTTCTCATAGGTTGCCTCAATTTTATCAGCATCAACATTTTCACCTAAAGTAAAACTTCTACAAAGACTTCCCCATGACCGCTCGATACGGTGAAATCCTTTTTTCTTTTCCTCCTCGCTCTGGGTTCTTTCTGCGCTGATAGAAAGGACATCATCTTCCACCGAAACCTTGATATCCTCTTTTTTGATACCAGGGATATCGGCCTCAATGAAAATGCCCGTTCCATCCTCAGCGATGTCCACTTTGAAGGATGGAGCCACTAAAGAAGAAAAGAAAGGCGAAACATTGTTGTTCAATACATCCTCAAAGTGCTTCAAAGGATCCCGTTTAAAAAGTGCAAGTGACATGACAGCATCTCCTGTTAATAGTTACTGTATATTGATAATATATAAATAACGATATTTATATATACTTTTTATATATAACAATAAATCGTCCAACTTGGAAACAAAAAAGGATACGTGATGTCTTCATTGAAAAAAGTCATACTGGTTGTCGAGAATGAAATCGGTGGGCATAATTGATGTTCTGCTTTATTAACTTATTTATTTATAATACTTTGAAAGTTTTATGATCCCTAAAATAGAAATGCAGTTCCATGTTAGCAGTAAATTTTGGGACAAAGAGATGTTATCGGAGAACTACGAGCACCGAAGGTCGGTATAAGATGTTATAATAAAGAAATTTAGATAACAAATTGCCC
>CAIVCU010000277.1 GCA_903904495.1 uncultured Chlorobiaceae bacterium | reverse complement strand
TACGATGATATCGGTGAAGAAAACATTTTCGGAAATATTGACGATGCTCTTGACCATGCAAGAGAGATTCTCGGACAACCGAAACTTGGCCGGCAACTCAACTTTGTGCCTACGGTTGAAAGGGAAAAGATATGAGATCCTGATAGAGCGGGGTCGAACAGTATTGGTTAAGAGAGGTCAGGTTCACAACTGCCGCCTCTCTCAACCAACAGAGTAAAAAAGATTACTACTCTTTACTGCTGTAAGTGCGGATGCTTGATACCGCTTTCATGTCATAATAGGTGTTGACACTGGCACCATCCTTTGACTCCTCGGTCACCCTCAAAAAAAGGTCACTGATAAAGAGTACTGCATCTTCATAGATCTTCCCCTCGTTTATCTGCAATTTTACGCCTTTCCTGATTTTTCTTGACATGGTTCCATGGAGCGGAACTGAGGAGTATTCAAGAACTTTTTCCCAAGCCTGCAAGTTGTTATCTGCCATAACTATAATTATTAATTGTTGAGATTATGTTAATTTACCTTAATTTATTCCTTAAAATTAAAAATATAGCTTAATTATTTAGAATAATAAAACCTTTTCCTTAATATAGGAGAGGAAGGCGGAATATGAACCTGAGGTCTGACACACAAACACACATGGAAACGATACTCTTTTACGAAAAACCGGGTTGCCAGAACAATATCCGGCAAAAGAAGATACTTGAGCTTTCAGGGCATGTTGTTCATTCAGTCAGTCTGCTAGAGCATCCATGGACAAAAGAGGAGCTTGGGCGTTATCTCGGAGAGAAAGTGGTTGCTGACTGTTTCAATCGAGCTGCACCGGCAATAAAATCGGGGTTAGTAAACCCTCTTGATTTCACGAAGGATGAGGCTCTGGAGGCTATGATTAAGGAGCCTTTACTGATAAAACGGCCACTTTTGAAAATCGGGAACCATTGCATTCAGGGATTTGATACCGCAGTGCTGCAGAATCTGATCAATCTGAAGCCGGTTCAGGGTAATGAACATATCGCAGAAGAGTTCGGAAGTCACGATCTGAATTCATGTCCCCATATCGATAACTCAACATGTATAAACAAGGAGCAATGAACTATGGAAACTACAGTACGACCGCTTGGAACCGTTATGCAACTGCTCGAAGAGCTTGGGCATGAAGTAACCTATGCCTATGATGATCTCGTTTTTGTCAATCATAACGGCTTTCTTCTTCAATTTGAGAATACCGGCTCTGTCTTGAACCTCTTTTTCAATCAGAACTGCCCGAAAAAAGAGGCCGATAACGTGGAACAGAGCATCATCCCCGCCGGTGATAAAAAAGGTCTTTCAATCATTAAAAAAGGCCTGTTCAATGTCACCGAACAACCTGACGAAAACCTGCAGATAGAATTTTTTGAAAACTGAAAACCCTTAATTCTGTTACAGTCCCCGGTCAAATACTCCCCATCATAAGGCCGGGGAACCTATTCTCTCTGGAAACCGGTTATTACAGGTATCTGAAAGTGCATTGAACGGTATGCGCCTTTCCTTTCGTGAACGCAGCGGATACAAATAATGACAACCTGGTATGATGACCTGAAAAAACCAAGCTTCACTCCTCCGAAAAAAGTGTTCGGAATTGTGTGGGCTGTTCTCTATGTGTTTATTATTACATCACTGGCCATATATTTTCTTGCTCCCTCCAAGCCGAATATGGTCATGACGATAACTCTGCTCATCATTCATTTTACCGCAAGCTTTAACTGGACAGGACTTTTTTTCAACAGAAAAAAAATATTGGCAGCCTTGTTCGATATTATTATCATTGATATAACGCTTGCCGTTATCATCACGCTCTTTTTTCAGGTCAGCACTACGGCAGCTATCCTTCTGCTTCCTTATCTCTGCTGGGGGTTGTTTGCCACCTATCTCAATTGGGGTATCTTCCGGCTCAATCGTCCCGCTCAGTAGTCTCTTACAACAAAACAGGTTTTACTCTATTCCCTGTCAAACTTCGAGCAAATAAAACTGTGCCGTAATGAAATATTCAGAAGCCAGGCAGGGCAGAATCTTTATTATAAGACTTGAAGACGGAGAAATAGTACACAACCAACTCGAAAAGTTCGTGAAAGAGCACAGCATAGAACGGGCTTCGCTTCTTGTCATCGGCAGTGCTGACAAGGGCAGCCGTCTTGTTGTGGGCCCTAGAGGAAGCAGAGTAAATCCGGGAGTTCCGATGACTCATGAACTCTATGACGCCCATGAAATAACTGGCACAGGAACCATTTTTCCAGATGACGAAGGACATCCGATTCTTCACATGCACATGGCGTGCGGAAGAGAGGAAAGCACCGTCACCGGCTGCATTCGCACTGGTGTGAAGGTATGGGAGGTTATGGAAGTGATCCTTACCGAACTGCTGGACAACAGGGCATCCAGGCAGCTTGATCCAAAAACCGGTTTTAAGCTGCTTATCCCCTGAATTAAACCATCCTGCCTGATTATCCGCCTGTCATCATATTTTTTAACGTGTTTTTTTATCTTCTTTTAAAATTTGCGTATACTTTGCTTATGGTCTAAACGAAGTAGTTCTTGTTTTGTAAACCCATGAGCTCCTCTCTATGTCCATGACAACTGAAAGTACAGTATGACATCCAGCTCTATTGTTGATGTGGAACATAATAATTGTCATTTCATACGGTAATAGCCTGCCTTGATCGTTCAGTATGCAAGCACTGTCAATCTGCCTGAGTCACGATGTCTGAAAGGATAGTTGTTCTCTTCATATCCTGATGAGTTATTGTGTTTTTTCGGAATTTTCCAAATACCTTTAAGATCAGACAATACACTTATGCATTATTACCGTTGGAAAATAGCAACTCTGTTATTTATGGTGTTGGCCTTTGTATCGTCAACGGTATCAGCACAGGATAAACTGCTTTTTTCAGGATTTGCTTTTTCCGGAAACTATGAGAACAGAAAAGAACTCTATCCTTATTCTTCTCAGATTGAACTATTGAAAAGTGAAAACGGGCAGCCATTACTCAACAAAGTTTTTTATGAAAAAATAAGAAATCGACCAAGTGAGGATGCAAGATTAACGACAGAACTGGGCAGGATCGGTCAGGGAAATCAGATTACTGTAGCATTCGCCCTGACGTATGAAAAGGTTGAATATATGGAGCTGGATGGCCATCTGCTTTTATTCATCGGCATAAATGCTAATGTTCTGGCTTTTGACAGAACATCAAAACAGCTTATTGCAGCGTACCCTCTCCGGATACGATATCATGATTCAGTAAATCACAGACTTAGTGATGCAGAGATTGTAACCTTGTACAGAAAGCTCTATTTAACCAACGAATTAGGGATAAATCCTTTTGACGAGTGGCTTAACAAGTTTGCTCAGATAGCGTTTAAAGGCCGCCATACAAAGTATCTGCAGGTAAAAGACATAGATATTGAGCCTGAAGCCTTGAAATTTATCACTGCGAATAACCAAAGCCCTAAAGCTCTGAAAAATCTTATTGCTAATGAATTGGAATCGTCAATCGCCTCGACAAATAACATTCCGATTATTCCCTGGAGCCCCGGTGAAGTTGTCGGCAGGGTTATGGCTTTAAGGTTCTGTGACGGGAATACATTTAACTTGAATCTGCCTAATCCTGATTATGAAGTGGATTTTTCGCTTCGTGCTTTCCGCGGAACAGAAGTTGAAGGAGCTTATGCAAAACAAAAGATCTTTCGCACATTGGGAACAATTAAAATTTATCAACCAGACATCAAGAAATATCATTTAAATGAAAATATATACAACACTCAGATTGTCACTCTTGCAAAAGCTTATGATGCAAGAGTTGAAGATTGGGAACAATATAAGAAAACATTAAACGAGCTGCTTTACGATACTTCGAAACAGTTTTCAAATGTAAATTCAGGCTGGATTAAGGAGCATGCTTCAAGAGGAGCAGATGCAATTGACACATTTCGAGATGCTTCAAAAATTATCGATCAATTAAAATAACCTGATAAAACCCATGAAATTAAAATCATTATTATTTCTTATTGGTCTATCGCTTTTAATAACAGAGCCTTCGATAGCCGAATCTTCAAAAAATGTTTATCTGGCTTATGAGCACTCTGGAGGGGCACCTATGCGTTCCACCCACTCTCTTTTCACTTTTCTATTTATGGCAAGAAAAGCAACTTCAATCACTCAGTTTGATGAGAAGAGAACAGATGTTCGCGTACGACGTAATACCGCGCCCGGATCCATAGGTTTTGTATCAGGAACCCAGATGGAACAGACAGGAGGAAGCACCCAGAGAAGAGAGGATGCCGTCACCTATGAAGTAACAAGCTCACAGGATATAGATTCTGCAATGGGAGAGGTTCTGACAAGTGCAGGAATTGAGTATGCCGCGTATGATGACGTCATGATCAATGGTGGCGGTCCGGATCCTGCTGTTATTAAACCTGAGTTTGTGCATAAGGATGATTTAAGCCCGCAAACAAGGGCGAGAATAATCAACGCATCCCGCAGATGCGATGTCAGATATTTAGCGACCGGAACGATTGACATAGGCGTTAATGATGTCGATCCGGTATCCGGCAACAGGCGTGTCTATGTTTCCGTTCGGGCAAATCTCTGGGATATCAGCACTACTCTTCCAAGAAAGGTTGGTTCAGTAGGTCCTGTTCAATTTTCAGGTTTAGGACCAGACCAGAGCGTAGCAAGCCGTAATGCACTGATCATTGCCGCAAAAGAAACCGCATTGAGTCTTGTTGATCAATTAAATGCAAAGGGCGTTCGATAACATTATATC
This sequence comes from uncultured Chlorobiaceae bacterium, assembly GCA_903904495.1. Taxonomy (GTDB): domain Bacteria; phylum Bacteroidota; class Chlorobiia; order Chlorobiales; family Chlorobiaceae; genus Chlorobium. Next base: position 2,910 of record CAIVCU010000277.1, on the reverse strand, counting down.
CCAACCAAAGGCAACCCGTCATGAAGTTAAAAACATTGGTACTTGTTGGAGCATCACTTTTGGTCTCATCGCCTGCAAAAGCTGCATTCGGCCTGCCCGATATTCTCATCAGCGCTGACACGCATGGAGGAAGGACAAATGTCAGAGAGATTGTCCATGACTGCAGAAGAGCTTTGCATAAGTATCTTGATTCGCAATATCTCCTTATCGATGCTTTGGACCTGAAAGAGGAGCTGGCGGCAAGAAAAGCAACGCTTAAATTTGCTGAGAGAGGTGGTGCTGAACAATCGGATGAGGATATGATCGCTGAATCTGATGCCTGCAGCGACGTGATAAGACCGCGTATTGAATCGAACAGGGGGATGGACGCAGAGCATAAAAAACTTGCCGCAATTGCTGCGCTCAAATATGTTCAAGCTGCAATCGAGACAAAAAAAATGGTTGGCGCTCTGACTAATCTTAACACTTCACAGCTTGGCCTGGGGGATGTCGGTCCTGTTTTGTATCTGGTGAGACATGTTCCCCCTTTGGTATCAAATGCTGTGTCTACAACAAGCAAGCTTTTGAAATATCTGTCAGCAAATAATGTCGATGTAACTGAGGCAAATAAAGCTGCAAGTGATCTTGGGGTATAAGAAAGTATCGGCCTGAACATTAATTGAAGAGATCAACATGAACAAGAAATTTGCACTGGCAACGCTGGCCTTTATAGGAATTATGGCGTCGGAAGTAAAGATATCCTATGCTGATGCTGCTTTCTGGAAAGAGAGAGATCATGAAGAGGCTGAAGCACAGGAAACGCGACACCAGCAGAAGCTGGAAATCATGGACGCCAAAGCCGAGGCTAAGTTAAGGCTGCAGGAAGAGAAGAGTGAGCAGGAGCGATTACGTCTGGAACGTGAAGAGGTGAGGCTGAGGGAGCGGGAGCTGCGAAATGAACGCCTGCGTCCTCAAAACAACTATATCATTGTTGAACCATAAGTTCTCTTTGGCATCATAAGAGGTGAATGATCAATGCAACTTTACCGTTCACCTCGGCACGAGTTTGAGCTGAGGATGATACGCAGCTTTTCCGGGTTTATTCATAACCCGGGTCAGAAACCCTTCTGTTTCAGTTCGCGGTACTTGTCGCAACCCTCTTGAATTCCATTATCGCAGGATTTACCGAACCACTCTTTTGCAACACCTTTGTCTTCCCTGACGCCTTGACCATTCGCATACTTCACACCAAGAATGAACTGAGCTGCAGCATATCCCTGATCAGCAGCAAGACGATACCATTGTAGAGCTTCAGCATCGTTCTGCCGTACTCCTTTACCCTTTTCGTATAACTTTCCGAGATTGGACTGTGCTGCGGCATCACCTTTATCGGCTGCGAGACGAAACAATCTGGCCGCTTCGACATAATCCTGCCGGACACCTTTGCCATAAGCGTGGAACATACCGAGATTGTAAATGGCTGAAATATTTCCCTTATCAGCAGCAAGACGATACCATTTTACAGCCTCATCATAGTCCTGCCTGACTCCCTGCCCCGTTTCATATAAACTGCCGAGTCTGGACTGTGCTGCGGCATCACCCTGATCGGCAGCATGACGAAATGATTGAACTTCAGTTGGTGAGACCGCTTTTGCCATACTGAAAAACAACATCGAACAAAAAATTGATATAACTATCTTTTTGTACATAACAATCGCTTGAAAAATTTGACGATGAGAAAATGAGGTGGAGAGCTCGACAAATGAGACTATTTGTGATCGCCTATAAAGTATACGCATAATAGGAGAACTGTTCAAAGAGGAATTAACGGTCACGTATAAGGCAAACTCTCATGCCCGAATTTTAAACACCAGAGTCACTCATTCCGTTGATACCGCGAACCATGTCAGCCGAGATATGCCGCCATCACTGCAGGATTCCGCGCGAGACCATTGCTGGGGCCCTCCAGAACAACGTGACCTCTCTCAATGATATACGCATGGTCAGATACCTTCAGGGCGATCTTTGCAAACTGTGCGGAGAGCAGCAAAGTCATTCCTGAAACATGGAGTGAACAGATGGCCTCGAACACCTCTTTGACCACGAGAGGCGCAAGTCCCATTGAAGGTTCGTCCAGTACCATAAAGCGCGGTCTGGCCATGAGGGCACGGCCGATTGCCAGCATCTGCTGCTCTCCGCCTGACAGGCTCCCGGCCTGCTGCAATCTGCGTTCTCCGAGTCGGGGAAACATTGCGTAGATGCGCTGCAGATCGCCTGAAGCTGCCCGGCGGAAGGGGCCGAAAGAGGGCAGACGCGGATAGGCTCCAAGAAGCAGGTTCTCTTCAACAGTAAGCGGCCCGAACACCCGCCGTCCCTCGGGACACAGGGAGAGTCCACGCCTTGCGACCTCACTGGCAGGAAGGCCGGTTATATCTTTTCCATCGAAGAAGACTCTGCCTCCTCGGGGAGTGAGCAACCCGCACACGGCTTTAGCCAAGGTACTTTTACCGGCGCCGTTTGCTCCGACCAGCGCAACGAATGAGCCTTCGGCGACCTCTATTGAAATGCCACGAACGGCGTCATCGCCGCTATATCCGGCACGCAGGTTTTCAACGTTCAGCATGCATGAGCCTCCTTTTGATCTCGAACCTCTGCTTCCTCGTCATCGGCTCCAAGGTATGCCTCTATAACTTTCGGATCGCGACGGATCTGTTCGGATGTTCCAAGCGCGATCAATCGACCACCATCCATCACTGCAACCCTGTCACACAGTTCAGCAACAACATCCTGGTGGTGCTCAATGAGCAGAACAGGCAACCCCATTCGTTTAATCGAAGCAACCAGATCAACAAGACGGGCGATATCAGGTTTAGACATGCCGGCAGCAGGTTCATCGAGCATCAGCAAACGGGGGCGAGTTGAGAGAGCCCT
>CAIVCU010000276.1 GCA_903904495.1 uncultured Chlorobiaceae bacterium | reverse complement strand
TCTCGGTGGTGTAGAATCGCTTATCGCATCTCCCGCAAAAATGACACTTGGCGCGCTTTCTGAAGAGGAAAGACGCAGAAGAAAATGCAACGATAACCTTGTACGCATCTCTGTCGGGCTGGAAAATGCCAGCGACCTTGAAGCCGACCTTCAGAACGCTCTTGAGGAATGTTGAGAATAAAGAAATCGTGAAAAAATATTACAAATGATTACTATTGAGCTGAACGGAAAACAACAGACACTTCCACCCGGTTCTGCCGTAACCGACCTCCTCTCTATCATCGGATCAGAAGGAAATACTGTGGCAGTAGTGATCAACGATCGTATCATCCGACCCGACAAACGATCAACCCATCACCTGCAGGAAGGTGACCGTGTTGAAATCCTCGTGTTTGCAGGCGGTGGCTAACCCGCACAGAAAGACTCAATCCCTATGGACTTTTTTCAATTAGGCTCTTATACATTTTCTTCCCGTCTGATTCTTGGAACTGGAAAATTCAGCAACGCATCAGTCATGCTTGAAGCTGTCAGGGCTTCCGGCGCACAACTTGTTACTGTTGCCCTTCGCCGCTTTAACCGCGAGCAACTGGCTGACGATCTCTTCAGTCCATTAAAGGCACTTCCGGGAATCACCTTAATGCCCAACACATCAGGGGCATCAACAGCAGCTGAAGCTGTCCGTGCAGCTGAGATAGCCCGTGAACTATCCGGAAGTCCCTTCATCAAGGTGGAAATTCACCCGAACCCTCAACATTTAATGCCAGACCCGATAGAAACCTATGAAGCCTGTCGCATTCTTGCAAAAGAAGGATTTCTGGTCATGCCCTATATTGCAGCTGATCCCGTTCTTGCCAAACGCCTTGAAGAGGTTGGATGCGCTTCGGTCATGCCGCTCGGATCGGCTATCGGCAGCGGCCAGGGACTTGCTACGGCCGAAATGCTCAACATCATCATCCGGGAAAGCAACATCCCGGTCATTGTCGATGCCGGACTTCGCTCCCCTTCCGAAGCTGCCCTTGCCATGGAAATGGGATGCGGAGCAGTGCTTGTCAACAGCGCCGTAGCAGTATCCGAAAACCCGCCAGAGATGGCTGAAGCTTTTGCAGAAGCGATTGCTGCAGGAAGAAAAGCTTATAAAGCCGGACTGATGCCAAAAAGCAGCACTGCTATTGCAACAAGCCCTCTTACAGCTTTTCTGGGAGCAAATGCATGAGCGGGTTACCGGAGTGGCTGACCGACAACCATGGCACTGCGACACTTGCCGCTATGCTTGACCCCTTTTCATCAAGTTCTCTTGAAGCACTGGCGTCTGAATCCAAGGCTCTTACCCAGCGCCGTTTCGGTCGCACCATGACAATTTACGCCCCACTCTACCTCTCGAATTTCTGTTCCAGCGGCTGTGCCTACTGCGGGTTTGCCTCCGACAGAAAAACTCCCCGCCGTCGTCTTGAACCTGATGAAATCCGCCGCGAACTTAGCGCCATGAAAAAGCTCGGGATTACCGACATCCTCCTGCTCACAGGAGAACGCACCCACGATGCTGACTTCGACTATCTCCAGAGAAGCGTCGAAATCGCTGCTCAAGTGATGCAGCGGGTGTCGGTTGAGGCCTTTCCAATGAGTATCCGGGAATACCGCGCCCTTGCCGACAGCGGATGCACAGCTATCACCATTTACCAGGAAACCTACAACCGCGAACGCTATGAAGCATTGCACCGCTGGGGTCCAAAAAAGGATTTTATCGACCGGCTTGAAACACCGGCTAGAGCACTCGAAGGCGGCATTAAAACCGTAGGACTCGGCGTACTGCTCGGACTGTCAGACCCAAGAGAGGACGCACTGAGCCTCTATCGGCATGTCCGCCATCTCGGACGCACCTACTGGCGTGCGGGTCTATCAGTATCATTTCCCAGAATGCGGCCGCAAACCGGTGGCTACGAACCTCCATTCCCTGTTGACGATCACTCTCTGGCCCGCATGATTTTTGCCTACCGCATTGCACTGCCCGATGTGGAGCTTGTTCTCTCAACCAGAGAGAGCGCAGCCTACCGCGACGGCATGGCCGGACTCGGTATCACCAGAATGAGCATAGAAAGCCGCACCACCGTAGGCGGATATAACGACACCGAAAACAATGAAAAAGGTCAGTTTGAGGTTTTTGATGACCGCAGCGTCCATGAGTTCTGCAATGCCATGCGGGCAAAGAACATTGAGCCGGTCTTTAAAAACTGGGAACCGGTCTACAACGGCCCTGCCGAGGCAAGCAGCACTATCCTTTTAAATGAAATAACATAACCATGCTTTTGAACAAGAAGCAGCAGGAGCGCTATGCCCGCCACCTGACACTGAAAGAAATCGGAGAGAACGGACAGGAAAAACTGTTTCAATCAAAAGTGCTCGTTGTTGGTGCAGGAGGGCTCGGCTCGCCCGCCGCCTTTTATCTTGCAGCAGCAGGTATCGGCACCATCGGCATTATGGATGGTGACACTGTAGATCTTAGCAACCTCCAGCGCCAGATACTGCATACCACTGAAACAATTGGCGAGAGCAAAGTCAACTCTGCAAAAACCAGACTCCTCGCCCTTGATCCCGGCATTACCCTTAACCTATACCCAGTCCGCCTGACCCCGGAAAACGCACCAGAGATTCTTGCTGGGTACGACTTCATTATCGATGCCACCGACAACTTTGAATCAAAATTTCTGATAGCAAGAGCGTGCCATCAGGCTAATAAACCCTACTCCCATGCCGGCATCAAGCAGTTCTTCGGCCAGACAATGACCGTCCATCCCGGTAAAACCGCCTGCTATCACTGTGTCTTTCACGAAGAAGGAATCCCTGCTGCCACAACCCCCTCAGGACCAATTGGAGCACTCCCCGGAGTTATCGGCTCCATGCAAGCCATCGAGGCCATAAAATACATTCTCACCATTGGAACCCCCCTGACCAATACCCTTTTAACCTATGACTCTTTGAGCACAGAAATAAGAAAAGTCCCGGTAACACAGGATCCATACTGCACTGTCTGCGGTACCCATAATTCTTAATGGTAGCCCCCTATCCCGACAAAAAATGACTTTCTGGCGGAGGGACTCATGGTGTATATTATTGGGCTTACCATATTTTGAAGAAATTTTTCAAGGATAGCAATGCATGCTAAAATCATATTTACCAGTGACTTTGAAGATGAGTCTCTCATCATAATTCTTAAAGGAAATCAATGGTGGCCTACGTTTGAACAGGGATCAAGTGATGCAGAAAAAATTATTACAGAGATGAAGGATTCTGTGAAAGAAAGTGACATCCCTTTTTTCCTTTCAAGTAAAAAATTTGTACTTTTAAGCGCTGTTACTGAAACTCACGGGACATTATCATTTGAACGTAACACATGGGTCCTGCGACTTCTTAACCCGAACCTCTCTCTGTTGCAGCTTGATTGCCAGGTTTTTGTTCATAAGTGCATTAAACACGCCGGTCAAATGCAAAAAAAGATCACCTTTTATGAAACGCCTGTCCAGCTTGTTGAACGAAACCGAAAAGATCCTATCATTGAAGGTAAAATACTTGCATCTAAACAAGACAGGCTGTCCTATGCCAGAAAACAGAAGAAGGTAGAGTATACTATTGGAGTTATCGGCTTTGCAGTCTTTGTTATTTTACTCATTGCCACCTATCCCTGGCCATTCAGAGATCCCGGGAATCAGGCACAAATGTGGCTATTCACAATTTTCGAAAAACTTATCGGCTCTGTTGCAATAACAGCCCTGATTTCGTATGCACAATTTCATGCCTTTTACGCATCGCTGCATGAAGACGCAATTAAATGGTCAATAGCGGGTGAACCGGAAAAGAAGGCCATTAAAACCCTTATTTAAAAGATCATAATTACCGATACACCTATTAAGAGAGAGATGAGAGCCCTTAAGATTATCGCACTGTTTGAAGCATTCAAGGGCATGCTGGTTTTGCTGACCGGTTTGGCTGCTTTTTCACTTATGCATCAGGATATTCAGGTGCTTGCTGAGCAACTGGTAGCTCATCTGCATCTCAACCCTGCAAAACACTTTCCAAAAATATTTATAGACGCTGCAAGTAATCTGACGGATGGACGTTTGCGTTTTCTTGCACTTCTGGCATTGTTATATGCTTCCATGCGCTTTGTTGAGGGCTTCGGGCTTTGGTTTGCAAAACGCTGGTCAGAATGGTTTGCACTGTTAAGTGGCGGGGTTTATCTGCCGATTGAGCTTTATGAGCTTGCAAAAGGTTTTACATGGCTCAAGATGTGCCTTGCATCCATCAACCTGACTGTTGTTCTCTATATGGCCTTTATGCTTAAACGAAGCGATAGTAACACCCATTGACAACATTCCCGCCCCGCACTCCCCATTAAAGGCAACTTTTAATCTCTTTTTTTCATTGGAATTAATGTGTTGCTGATCTTCTGGTTTTGTTAACAGTTAACAAAATTCCAACCATGAAGAATTATATTTTGACCGCAGTCGGGATTGCAGGGATTCTAATCGCAAACTCCCCGAACGTTACTCATGCAGCAGGCAATGAGCCTCTTCTTGCCCTTGGCAGCAGGCCTTCTATTTATATAGATGCCCCACCTACATTTATCTATGTCCCTGAGCTCGGCTATTCAGTAGCTGTAGAAAGCCCTTATGATTTCATGTATTACGACAATTACTACTATTTATACGATAACGGCTCCTGGTACAGCTCTTCGTTTTACGATGGTCCATGGTTAGTCATGATGGAGGACCGTCTTCCACCCTCACTGAGAGGACATCGTATTCCGGATATACGAAGATTCCGTGACATCGAGTATCGAAAGCATGACCGTCAGTACTGGCAGGATAGAGATCAACACGATCGCAGAAGTCAAGGTGACGCATACATCAATAATAACAACGGTCTGTTTGATGCTCGCAGAACGAGGAGCAGTCAAGGCCGATATGATGAGGATGGTAGAAATCGCGGAGAGAGCGGAAGCGATGGAGATAACCGCGCCCCCGTTAACATGCGTGGTGGCGGTGATCATCCTTCCGGCGATGGGCGCGGTGGTGGCCGCGGGCGCTGATAACATGTAGAAATGGAAAAAGTACTCGATGAAAACCCCGCAATACCATCAGACAGCTACAGATAACTTCTGGAATTTCACCACAGAAACGGCTGTCGGGAAAGTCAGCGGTGACGTTCAGGGTTTATCGGAAAAAACTGCTCAGGAAAGATTAAAGCATGACGGACCCAACTCCCTGAAAGGGGGTCCGAAAACATCTGCTGTCACGCTGTTCCTTCTTCAGTTCAAAAGCCCGATTACCATACTGCTTATCGCTGCCGCAATGCTTTCACTTGCCCTGAAAGACAATACAGACGCCATCATCATTTTGATCATTGTCATGGTAAGCGGGTTGCTTGGCTGGTGGCAGGAAAAAGGTGCGGCAAACGCTCTCGACAAGCTGATGAAAATGGTGCAGATCAATTGCCGTGTCTTGCGTGAGGGGCATGAAAAAGAGATTCATGTCGAAGAGGTCGTGACAGGAGATGTAGTTTTGCTTGCTGCCGGTGACTTGATCCCCGGTGAC
>CAIVCU010000275.1 GCA_903904495.1 uncultured Chlorobiaceae bacterium | reverse complement strand
TCCAGCTTACCTACGATTTTATCATGAAAAACAAGATAGAGTTTCCTGTTTTTTCATTAGTCACACCTTTTCCCGGCACGCCCTATTTCGATGAAATGAAGCCGCGCATACGCCACTTTGACTGGGATAAGTACGATACCTACCATTACATGTTTGAGCCGAATAAAATAAGCGGTGAGAAACTGCTTTCAAACTTTGTCAAACTCCAGAAGGAGGTTTATAAAGGCAGAGCTATTATGCGGCGGATGAAGGGCAAGCCTTTGAACTGGGTCTGGTTTGTCAATTACATGATGCACCGGTTTACCAGTAAGCTGTCACCCGAATATTATTACTGAAACAAAAGAGGCCGACATTGTCGGCCTCTTTTGTTTCAGTTATTTCTTCTCGTTTTCCTTTTTCGGTAAATCAACCTTGAGATGCAGCTCCCGAAGCTGTGCGGGAGTTACTTCCGAAGGGGAGGACATCATGAGATCCTGAGCCTGCTGGTTCATAGGGAACGCAATGACTTCGCGGATGTTCTGCTCGTCCCGCAAAATCATGACAAGCCGGTCAAGGCCGGGAGCAATTCCTCCGTGGGGTGGAGCTCCAAGTTTGAAAGCTTCAATCATGTGACCAAAGCGTTCATCAACCTCCTCCTTTGAGTAGCCGGCAATCCCGAATGCCTTGTACATGATATCGGGCCGGTGGTTACGGATGGCTCCGCTTGAAAGTTCGATACCATTACAGACAATGTCATACTGATAGGCGAGAATATCGAGAGGAAGCATTGTTTCGAGCGCTTCCATCTCTCCCTGCGGCATTGAGAATGGATTGTGAGAAAAGTCGATCTTTTTTGCTTCTTCGTTGTATTCATACATCGGGAAGTCAACAATCCAGCAAAACGAAAGTTCGTCTTTGTCAAGGGTAAAGAGATCAGCAAAATAGGTGCGCATTCCACCCATAATCTTGCAGGTCGGAGCCCATTTACCTGCACCAAAAAAGACTACATCGCCGGTTTCAAGACCGAGCCGCTCTTTGAGATGTGAAAGATCCTCTTCAGAAAGAAACTTCACGACAGGACCTTTCGGACCTTCATCTCTGAACTGAATATAGGCCAATCCTGCAGAACCTAGTTCCTTTGCCCTTTTTTCCGCCTTGTCGAAAAACAGTCTGGACTCATTTGCACGTCCCTTGAGAACTAGCGCTTTCACGCATGACCCCTCTTTGGTATTATTTGCGAAAACTTTGAACCCTGAATTCACAAAGAGAGGAGTAACATCATTGATTTCAAGCGGAATTCTCAGGTCTGGTTTATCTGTACCGAAACGGTTCATGACCTCTTTGTAGCTGATCCTCGGAAATGGAAACTGCGGAATCCGCTTCTCAGACATGGTCCTGGTAAGATGCTCAATCAAGCCTTCAAGAATAGCAAAAAGATCATCCTGCTCAATAAAAGCCATTTCCATATCAAGCTGATAAAACTCGCCGGGGCTTCGATCAGCACGTGCATCTTCATCCCTGAAACAGGGGGCTATCTGGAAATAACGGGGAAACCCCGATACCATCAGCAATTGCTTAAACTGCTGGGGAGCCTGCGGCAACGCATAAAATTTACCCGGGTGCAGACGGCTTGGAACAAGAAAGTCCCTTGCCCCCTCAGGAGAGCTTGAAGTAAGAATCGGTGTCTGTATTTCAATAAATTCTTGCTCTTCAAGATAGCGACGGACGGCAGCTGTCAGACGGCTGCGAAAAATAATATTTTCATGAATTTTTTCGCGACGCAGATCAATAAACCGGTACTTCAAACGGAGCTCCTCGGAGGTTGGTACCTCATCGGCAACAGGAAATGGAAGTGGCTGCGCATTACTTTCAACTGTAATATGATTGACTACCACCTCGATCTCACCAGATGCCAGACGGGAATTAATTGCTCCCGGACTTCGCAAAACAACGATGCCCTCTATTCTGATAACAGATTCCACATGCAACTGTTCGGCTGTTTCAAACAATTCTTGCTGTTCGGGTTGAATAACAAGCTGACTGATACCTGTATGATCCCTCAGATCTATAAATATCAACCCACCATGATCCCTTTTTCTATGAACCCACCCAGCAAGCTTCACTGAGGTATTCTCAAGTTCAGGGTTTAAAAACCCGCAATAATCGGAGCGAAACCGGTTTTTCAGAGTCTGCGTGCTACATGCAGCTTTACTCATATTGTTCTATCGTCCTTTGGTATTGAAAAAATTATCCCCGCTTGAAAAAACTGAATATGTAGAATTTTTAATAATTTATAAAACCCCTTGAATCAGTCAGTAAACAAGTTCCCCTCCAAATTCCGTGATAAGAAACCTGATGACATCATTTTTTTCCGCGAGTTCCTGGAAAATGGTAAAAACGGTCTTTTCTTTTGTGCATGCATCTTTTTCAGCGTCATAAATAATACGGAGCTTGAGCGGCAGTGCATAAAACTCTGAGACTTCCTTCTGAAGGATTGCTACATCCTGCAGAAGCTCTTCATAGGAAAACTTTCTGCAGCATACAATGTCAAGTACGCCCGATGGACTGCACGCTTTAAGTTCACAGGACTGCAGGTGCGTTGCCATGAAATTCTGGGTTTTTCGGGAAATATGCTCAAGAAACTGACGCCATTCAACTTTCAGCGTGTCAAGATCAGCAGTCCTGTCAAGCCCCGCGACACTAGCTTCACCCTGATTTTCGGATACAGCATTCACTCGAAGCTGCTGCACTGCCGGATTTGAAGCAAACCCCGAAAGTTTTTTTTGCCATGATCCAAGATCATAATCTCCTGGCACTGACCGCTTAACGGTTGGTGAGGGTGCCGAAACCGATGGAGCAAATGGCACAGATTCCGGAAATTCTTTCAGAGGCTTGTCATGTACTTTTTTTTTTGAAGCTGTTGATCAAACTGAACAGCTACAGAGGGAACTGTGTGTACAATATCAATAAGCTTGAGAAGCGCAAGCTCAAAGCGGAACTGGTATTCGAACTGAAACTTCAGCTCTTTCTGGGTCAGCAGAAGAAAATCGACCATCTGCATAACGGCATGTGGCGAGAAGTTGGCCGCATCATGCTGATAACGCTCACATATCGCATCCGGCCGCTCAACAAGACGGGTAGAAGAGAGATTCTGAACGACCAGAAAATTCCTCAAATG
>CAIVCU010000274.1 GCA_903904495.1 uncultured Chlorobiaceae bacterium | reverse complement strand
TTATAACACACACATCACCTTGATATTACAACAATAAATTTTACCGATTTCTTGTGACCATGACAAGAGAGGCCTTGTTACATTTCTGCAAATTCCTCTGTAATCATCTGTATTCCGGAGCTGAACAGGCTGTTGAGTTTTGCTTGTATTTTGAAAGAATATACATTACGTATATTGCAGTTATAACTATGGATTTTACAACAATTTTATAAACCTTTTTATGCCTGACAGGCCGGTTCATCTTTATATAAAAGAGCTCTCCCTGGTTCTTGTTGACATCTCCGATAAAGTCGTAGGGAATTTATTTGATGCACTGCGTGCAGTTAAATATCATGACGCAAACGGTGTTCCCAACCTCAAGCTTGCGGAAAAAGAGCTTGATAGTGAAGAAATTGACCTTGAGGAGCGTTGTATTGCGTTTCTGGCAATGCATCATCCTGTGGCAAAGGATTTGCGCACCATTGTTACAATTCTCATGATCAACGATGATCTTGTGCGTATCGATGAACTCTCTCTCCATATTATTGATCTCATGCTGGAATTACCTCCGGAACTGCTTGAAACACTGGAGTTTGAGAAAATGAGTATGCACACCGGTGATATGGTTAAAAAGTCAATTGATGCATTTGTCTTACAAGACCGCGCCCTCGCTGAAGAGGTTTGTGCTCATGATGAAAAGATTGATGCAATGCATCGCTTTGTTTTTAACAAAGCGACAACTTTGATGAAGAGCCAGGACGCAGATGTTGAAAAGCTTGCTGATGCTTTAAGCATTTCCAGGTATATCGAGCGTATGGCCGACCATGCATCAAAGATTGCCCAAGAGGTTATTTATATGGTTTCCGGAGAAATTGCTCATCATAAAGATGATTACGAAGACTTGGTAAATTAATTTTTTTGATGATTCATCAGGTTGTTTATCAGGAGTATCATACGTCAAGACAGATTTTATTTCAGTCATCATTATTCTGATATCGTTATGGCTAAAAAAGTTACAAAACTATCCTTTGCCGATGTCATGGGCACCAATGAGGGTAAAGTAGACATCGATTGTTCGAATAAGGGATTAACCTCACTTGAAGGCTGTCCTGAGAGAGTCAAGGGAAATTTCAATTGTTCGGGAAATAAACTGACATCACTGGCGGGGGCTCCTAAAAAAATCAAAGGGGATTTCAATTGTTCGCGCAATCTGCTGACAACACTGGAAGGTGGCCCTGAGGAAGTAAAAGGCGATTATGATTGTTCGAACAATGAATTGACCTCTCTTGGAGGATGCCCGGTTTTTGTTATGGGTGATTTTTCCTGTTCTGGAAACAAGTTGACTTCATTGAAAGAAGAGATGGCTTCAAGTATTGGGACTATTCATCCAGGCTGTCCTGAACTTGTAGAGGGAGATTTCAATTGTTCCAGGAACCAGTTGACAACCCTTGATGGTGCGCCAAAGATCGTGGGGGGTGATATAGATTGTTCATTCAATCAACTTACCACTCTCAAAAATGCACCAGAGATAATTTTCGGAGATTTTTCGTGTACTGGAAACCAACTTATCTCACTCGAAGGTGCTTCTCGAGAAGTTTCCGGTAATTTTGATTGTTCTGGAAATCAGCTGACCTCTCTCAAGGGATCTCCTAAAAGGGTTAAAGGTAATTTCATCTGCTCGTGTAACCATCTTACTTCCCTCAAAGGCATGCCGCAAGAGGTTAATGCGTTTGAGTGTTCCAACAACTTGCTAACGTCACTCAAAAGATCCCCTGAAAAAGTCAAGGGGAATTTTGATTGTTCAATGAATCAGTTGACATCCCTTACAGGCGCACCTAAAAAAGTTAAAGGGCATTTTATTTGCTCCGGTAATCAACTGACAACCCTTGAGTGCGGGCTGAAGAAAGTCGGCGGAGATTTTATTTGTTCTGAGAATGCAGTGTCCTTTGCTGAAGAAGATATCAGGGTGGCTAAGAATGTCAGGGGTAACGTTATAGTATAATTTTTGCCCAGGGCAAAGCTACCGTTTAATCTCGATTTCCACTCCCATTCTTAAGCTATACCATTGAACAACAAAAGGCGACTTTCAGTCGCCTTTTGTTGTTTCTTTCTGTTCAAGCAGCTTCAGAAGGTAACCTCTACACCGGCATTCCAGGTCCTTGGAAGTCCAAGGTATACTCCAGCATCGTCAGCGCTATGGTTGCCATCGAACTTCGCATAACTGGCATTATCCACCGCATCCTGCACATATACCGTGTTAAACAGGTTGAAGACATGCGCAAAGAGCTTGACCTCATGTTTTGCCTCAGATGGACATGGAGAAATTGTCCTTTTGAGTTAGCGAGTTAAAGTTAGCTGCAGTTGTCGAAATCTGTTGGGAATTGGGACGAAGTCTCATTTCCAATCTTTTTTGTTTGCGAGCCTCTCTGGCCACCTCAAGCTTTTGATCGCGTTCTGTAAAAATCTGTTTGTCATGGCCCTCCATTTTGTCTTTGGGAGCAATATAACCAATTGCACTGTGCAAGCGTTCATCGTTGTAGTATCGGATATACTCAATAATCTGATTTCTGGCTTCTTCCACTGAGAGAGCTACCTTTGGACGAATACATTCACTTTTAATGGTCTTGTGATAGCGCTCCAGCTTCCCATTGCTCTGTGGGTAAAACGGGGATGT
>CAIVCU010000273.1 GCA_903904495.1 uncultured Chlorobiaceae bacterium | reverse complement strand
AGGCAAGTGATTAATGAGTGTTTCCAAGATAATGGTAATAAATGGAACGCTATTCGGGATGATCGAAACTATAGTAATAGTACCAGCTTATTAATGAGAATCAACAATATATTAAATGATGATTCTTTTGTGAAGATGTTTGGTTTCAAGGTAACTACTGAGACGAGTTTAATTGGTTCAATTGAATTATTTATTTCAACTCAAAATAAATCAACATTATTAAGAATTGGTTTTGAGAAAGTTCCATATAATTTTCAGGCGAGAGAAATTCTGGCTAATTCAATCGGTAAATATCTTTTAAATGAAGCACGAAAAGAAAGATTTAAAAATTCGCCTCTTGTCCTTTTTCTTGACGAAGCACATCAGTTTCTAAATAAAAACGTCAAAGATGAGTATTTTGAACAATCTGAATTGAATTCTTTTGATTCAATTGCAAAAGAGTGTAGGAAATATGGTTTATTCTTATGCATCGCAACTCAAATGCCCAGAGATATACCAATTGGTACTTTAAGTCAGATAGGTACTTTTATTGTGCATAGATTGATAAATCATTTTGACAAGGAATCAATAGCAAACGCTAGTTCTTCAGCAAATAGAAGCACCCTTGATTTTTTGCCTGTTCTTGGTGCTGGCGAGGCAATTTTAATTGGAGTTGATTTTCCAATGCCAGTAATGATGAAAATAGACAAACCTCAAATTGAACCAGATTCATCAACACCTAAATTTAAAATCGTCTCAAGAATTGTAATAAAAGAAAAACATAAAGATTAAATTGACAAAAATAAACAATGAAACGCGAGCAAAGGCACATAAAACATAGGGGTTTAAGTGGTTAGTCAACTTTTTAGCACGTTGGCAAGGTTTGTATCGTTTGATACATTCGCAAGCACGAAATCCCCTAAGTTTTATAGCTTCACTCGTTAAATCATCGTTCCCGCCACCCCGTCACATTTTCCCGCCAGCCCCAAAAATCAACACTAACTCCCACCCGCAAGTTTCCCCTCAACCACCTCCAGCACCACCCGCGCCAACTGCCGGTCAATCTCCCGCTGCAAAGTCGGCGACCCGATCTTCGCCGTCACCTCATTCGCCTGTACCAGAAAATCCAGATCAGCCAGCCGGTTCCTCAAATAAAACCGCTACTAATAGGTCACCACCACATCCACTGCATCATAATCCACCCACTCCCACCGACAAAATCCTGAGCAACTGACTTTCCGTCAACGCAAGCTGAGCCGCCTTCTCTGCCAGGAGCGTATTCAAAATCTGAAACTCCGTCTCAATCACCACCCCCGACGCCACCGCCGACCGATACGTCCGCACCGGCGTCCAATACGCCATTCGGTTAATCATCTCCACCTTCATCTCCAGCGTCTGCAACAACCCGAGCGACGCCTCTGCCTTCCCCTGCAGCAAAAACGGCCTCTTCTCCGGTGCCGTATCCTCATGCATCACCGTTCACCCCGCCCGCGCCCGTCGAAGCATCTTCACCCTTGTTAAACCGAACAAAAGTGACGTTTTGTTGCAGTGCAATGTCGCCAGCATTCTACAGCCGAATTTGCCAAATGGCTATATATACCCGTCCTCAGCACTTCTATTTCCTGCGGCACCCCTCTTTCTTATAAAAGTACTCATTGATCTCCCGGTAAGGTGCTTTCAGGCGGTCGGGCGCAAAATCACATACTCCCTCATACGCTTCGGTAAAATGTACCTGATGATGGTCAAGCCGGTAAGTTTCTATCTTTCCCTCCGCAATGAGCTCTTCGTAAAGGGTTGATCTGGAAAGGGGACTATAGATACTCCATGTCCAGCGATCCAGGTCAAGGGATTTCGTCAGCTCAAAGGTCTGTTGAACATCGCTTTCATCCTCCTCGCCCGGAAAACCGATCATGAAGAAGCCGAACACATTGACATGCTTCCTTCCCAGTTTCACCTTTTCCTTGATAATCAATGCACCATTACTGCGGAAGTAAAGACCTGGAATATCGTCCGTGGAATTACCGGATTCTATTGCATCGGCAATTACCTCAGCAGGGGCAAGCGTCAGATGACCACCTTCCAGAACTGTCGTTGCTTGTGGAGCATGTTTTTTTGAAATCGCTGCGACCTGAAGTGCTTCAGGAATAGTCGGTGTCATGGCATTAATGCCGACAATATCAGGGTTGGCCTCAGCAATCCTGACAGCCAGTTCCTCGCTGTCCATAAGTGTTCCCTGCTTATCGATGATTGACAGCTCATGATTCCGCTCTTTCCTATGGCCAAAGAGGAAGCTCAGAGTGGCTTCAGCTACCTTCTGGTCCCAATGTTTATCAATCTCCTTTCAGTTTACAGGCATATACCATAAGGTGTGCTTGAGTGATGAGGCTACTCTTTTTGCGGTATGAATATTACCCTAAACATGGGATTTACTGTGAGCCGAACCTGTCGGATATTAAAGAGGGGGAGTCTAGAAAAGATTAATGCGAAGCATATCAGCGAAGAAAGTGGTATTCCACTTTTTAAACGACACTTGTACTCTTTAACCAAATAAGGACTCATAAATGAGTAATTACCTGACATTCTCGACAAACGGGGCAAGCGAAAGCGCGACAAAGTTTGTGGCAAATTCACGAACATTCAATTTTATAGTAGATGAACCGCCCGCCCTCGGCGGAACTGATCACGGAGCAAATCCTGTAGAGTATTTGTTGGCTGGGTTTGCAGGGTGCTTAAATGTTGTAGCGCATTTAGTGGCCAAAGAACAGGGGATTAATCTCTCTTCACTCAAGATCAGTGTTGATGGAGATATAAATCCGGCTAGACTTCTTGGTCTCTCCTCTGACGACCGTGCAGGTTTTCAGAGCCTTCGGGTACACTTGATTCCCGATACTGACGCTACACCTGTGGAGCTTAAAAAGTGGCTTGAAACAGTTGAAGATAGATGCCCTGTCAGAGATAATCTTGCAAACCATACGCCATTGCATCTCGGGGTCCACCTCGCTTCTGCGTAACCTGAAATAAATAATAGAATTACGGGATATAAAATGCCATATAAGCGGTATTTCGAAATTCGCTTTTATTGAGGACTTTACATTGATAAGGAAAAATCGCTTTACAAACGACAGACACCAAAACACTGTGAATTATGGCACAAAGTAAAGTCAAATGGTTTAACGATAAAAAAGGGTATGGCTTTATCGTGAATCCCGATGGGGGGGATGACATTTTTGTTCATTTTTCAAATATTGATTCACATCATCGTTTCAAGCTCCTCAAGCAGGATGCTGATGTGGTTTTCGAGCTTGACGACAAAGGAAAAAGATTGCAGGCAAGAAAAGTCCGTGAACTCGCTGGGTTTGGAAAGCCTTGATAAAACAATAAAGCCATCCCTTTTTTGTCGAGATGGCTCTTTTGTTTTCCTGGGTTTGCAATAATTGTCTTTTTTATCGTCTCTGGATATGATTGATCACCTCTGCCAGCCGGTCGATCTCATCCTTGGTATTATAGAATGCCAGCGACGGCCGTATGGTTCCTTCAACCCCGAACCTTCGTAACGATGGCTGTGAGCAGTGGTGACCGGTTCGGACTGCAATGCCTTCACGGTCAAGCAGCTTGCCGACTTCCTCATTGGGCAGGTTGTTGAGTACAAACGAAACCACACCAACCTTATTGCGGGCAGTGCCGATGATGCGCAGTCCCGGAATCCTGATGAGTTTCTCCGTAGCGTACTCCGTCAGCTCATGCTCGTAACGGGCAATGTTGTCAAGCCCGATTTTGCGCACATAGTCAAGCGCTGCTCCAAGCCCGATAGCATCACCGATCGATGGCGTTCCGGCTTCAAATTTCGCCGGTGCTTCGTTGTAGATCGTCTCCTCAAAGCGTACATCCTGAATCATGTTGCCGCCACCCTGCCACGGAGGCATGATCTCAAGCAGTTCCCGTTTTCCGTAGACCACGCCGATGCCGGTAGGAGCAAAGATCTTGTGGCCAGAAAAAACAAAGAAATCAGCATCAAGATCCTGCACATTAACCGGTATATGGGCAACCGACTGGGCCCCGT
>CAIVCU010000272.1 GCA_903904495.1 uncultured Chlorobiaceae bacterium | reverse complement strand
GCATCGGAATATTCACCCATCGGCGAAGCCGGAGTAATCGGGTAGATACAGATAACTTCACTTGTACGATAAGAGACATGAGCCAAGGCTTCATTTCCCTCCATTGTTTTAAATATCCGGGTCATACTGGCAGTCCCACTTGATTTGTATTGATGAATTAGATTCGTGCAGAGCACTGATGTGAACACTACGATGGAACAATAAACAAGTAATCGTAGTAAGAGAAAATCAAATCGAGGCGACTGGAAAGATATTAAAAAAAATGATTTTTGATAAATTTAATTAGATTTCGGCATTGATACACAGAGTCAACTGCCAGAGCATATTCCAAGCCCTGCATGAACACGATTATTTGCTTATTTTAACATTCAGATTAGAAAAGGAAAAGAGGTTTTATGGACGCGGAACATTCTGAAAACATAGTGTATGGCAGGAACGCTGTTCTTGAGCTTCTCCAGCAAAAACCGGAGACCATCGAGAAGATTTATTTTCAGTTTAATACCTCTCACCCGAAGCTCAAGGAAATTATAATCAGCGCAAGAAGGCTGAAGCTCGTAACCGGCAAAGCACGGCTTGAAAAACTTTCCCTGATTGCAGGAACAACAAAGCATCAGGGCGTTTGTGCTCTGATCAGCTCCGTTACCTATTATTCGCTTGAGGAGGTGCTGCAAAGCCCTCGTAACACATTTCCCCTTTTTGTTGTGCTTCAGGGCCTGGATGATCCTCACAATATCGGAGCCATTATCAGAACTGCTGAGGCTGTCGCAGCTGATGCTGTTGTCCTTGTCGAAGGAAGGGGTTCACCCGTCAATGCCGTTGTAAATAAAGCCTCTGCCGGTGCACTCTCACACATGAGGGTATGCAAGGTTAAAAGTCTTGTGCGCGCTCTGGAATTTCTCCATTTGCAGAACGTTCAGATCATAGCTGCCGATATGGATGCAGAGCTTAACTATACCGACGCTGACATGAAAAAATCTACGGCAATTGTGCTCGGTATGGAGGGGAGCGGGCTTGCTCCCGAAGCGTTGGAGTTCTGTGATCATGTTGTCCGTATTCCCATGGCTGGATGTGTGGAGTCTCTTAATGTCAGTGTGACGGCCGGAGTACTGCTCTATGAAGCCATGAGGCAGCGGCTTGCATAACGCCCTTTTGTGTCAATGAGTTGAAAGGATTTTTATTCTCTCTTTTTTCAGCTCTTTGAAAAAAAATATTACCTTGTTTGTCACTGTTCAGTTACTACCATCGGAACTCAAATAACACACCTTCTCTTTGCCATGACTATTCTTGAAAATCTTCGTTATACCAAAGACCACGAATGGATCAAACTGCTTGAAGATGGCAGTTCAGCACTGGTCGGCATTACTGACTTTGCCCAGTCAGAGCTTGGCGATATTGTTTTTGTAGAGCTGAAAGCTGCTGGCACAAAGCTCAAAGATCATGAGGTGTTCGGCACCGTTGAGGCTGTAAAAACAGTAGCTGATCTTTTTGCCCCGGTTGCCGGTGAAATACTTGAAGTGAATGCTTCGCTTGACAATGCTGAAATCGTTAATCAGGAGCCTTATACCAACGGCTGGCTGGTCAAGATAAAGATTGATAATCCTGAAGCAGTCAATGCGCTTCTTGACGCTACTGCATATCGTCAGCTGATAGGGGAGTAACTCTTTTTTATCCAACAGTTTATTACCAGCGATGCCATTCATTGTCAATACCGCAAGCGATAGAGAGGAAATGCTTCGCGCAATCGGAGCAGCCTCCTTTGATGAACTTATTGCCGACATTCCTGAAGAGATCCGTCTGAAAAAAGCCCTGGATGTTTTCCCTGCTTTAGATGAACTCCAGGTTCGCAAACTGCTTGAAGGTCTTGCCTCTGCCAATCGGAGCACCTCCGATTATGTCAGTTTTCTCGGCGGAGGGGCCTATGACCATTTTATTCCTGTAGCCATAAAGACCATTGCATCCCGCAGTGAGTTCTACACGGCATATACACCTTACCAGGCGGAGGTATCTCAGGGTACCCTGCAGGCGATTTATGAATACCAGAGTCTTATATGCCGTCTATACGAGATGGATGTAACCAATGCGTCAATGTATGACGGAGCTACAGCTCTCGCCGAAGCTGTATTGATGGCCATGAACGTCACAGGCCGGGGCCAGGTCGTGGTGGCTGGAAAGCTTCATCCTTACAATAGCGCTGTTCTGAAAACCTATCTTGAAGCATCCGGCCATACTGCCGTCATACAGAATACTCTTGAAGACGGTATCGGCAGTATCATTTCATTGAAAGGCTTTGTTACCGACAGTGTTGCTGCAATTGTTGTTCAGCAGCCGAATTTTTATGGCTGTCTTGAAGATGTTGAGGTGATAAGAGATATCGCTCATGCCAACGGTGCACTGTTTATAGTTTCAGCCGATCCGCTCTCTCTCGGTGTATTGGCTGCTCCAGGCAGCTATGGGGCAGATATAGCTGTTGGCGAAGGTCAGCCGCTGGGTAATGCTCAGAATTTTGGCGGTCCATACCTCGGAATATTTACAGTGAAACAGCAGCTTGTCCGCAAGATTCCCGGCCGTCTGGTGGGGATGACCAAAGACAGGGATAGCGAGGATGGGTTTATTCTTACCCTGCAAACGCGCGAGCAGCATATCCGCCGCGAAAAAGCTACGTCAAACATCTGCAGTAACCAGGCGCTTAACGCTCTTCAGGCCGCAGTATATCTTTCATTGCTTGGCAGGGAGGGTATTCGGGAAGTTGCTGCACAATCCGCACAGAAAGCGCACTACCTGGCGAAAAAAATTGCCGCTATTCCGGGATACTCCCTGAAATACAAGTCATCATATTTCCGTGAATTCGTGGTGGAGACTCCAATTCCAGCTGCCGCAGTGATTGCGGCGATGCTGGAAAAGAATGTATTTGCCGGTTATGATCTTGCTGCGCACGATGAAACCGGTCTGCTTGTAGCAGTTACGGAAAAACGGACAAAAGAGGAGCTTGACAGTTTTGCTGAAAACCTTGGGGCGCTTATATAAGCCCCAGGGAGATCATTTCCTTATCAATAATAGCCTTGCTTTCCGCCGATAGCGGTACAAGAGGCAATCTGTAGTTTTCCTCGATCATACCCATCCGTGATAAGGCATATTTTACCGGCACAGGATTGCTCTCGATAAAGTTCAGTCTGAACAGATTGCGATAGGTGCTGTTTATTGCTCGCGCCTCTGCAAGATCACCACGCTTGACAGCCTCGACCAGCCTCTTGACCTGCGAAGGCACCTCATTTGCGGCAACCGAAATAACTCCATCACCACCCATAGCTATAAACGGCAGAATCAATGAATCCTCGCCGGTCAGCACTGAGAAGTTATCCGGACG
Source organism: uncultured Chlorobiaceae bacterium (assembly GCA_903904495.1). Taxonomy (GTDB): domain Bacteria; phylum Bacteroidota; class Chlorobiia; order Chlorobiales; family Chlorobiaceae; genus Chlorobium. Next base: position 6,113 of record CAIVCU010000272.1, on the reverse strand, counting down.
CTCTGCAAGAAGCTCCGCGATCTGTGTGAAGTTGTCCGATGCTTCCTTGACAGCCGCAATGTTTTCAAAATCCCGGGCAAGTCTGAGAATTGTCGATGCTGCAACATTGCATCCGGTTCTTCCGGGCACGTTGTAAATTATTATCGGCACGGTCACTGCTTCCGCAATATGTCTGTAGTGCTGGTAGATCCCTTCCTGTGAAGGTTTGTTGTAATAAGGCGCAACGGAAAGTATAGCTGAAGCACCGGCTTTTTCAGCGTTTTTGGCAAGCTCAACGGCATGTAATGTAGCGTTTGTTCCTGCACCTGCAGCGATCTTGATTTTCCCACAGGCCTCATCCTTTACCGTTCGGATAATTTCAAACTGCTCATCTCCGGAAAGGGTTGGAGACTCACCTGTAGTACCGCAGGGTATAATGATATCGGTTCCTGCTTCGATATGAAACTGTACCAGTCTCCGTAAGGCATCCGTATCGATGGTTCTGTCCTGCCTGAAAGGAGTTACTAGTGCAACAGCTGATCCTGAAATGTATCGTGTAGACATACTTTTTATCACTGATTAATGGTATTCATTGTCTGTTATATCGTAAACCTTCGCTGAAAAACAAGCCTTGAAAACAGTGTACACTTATGCGCGCCCGGCTCTTTATCGTGAAGATACTGAAAGGGAAAAGAAAAACAGGGAAAGGAAAATTGAAAATTGAATTATTTCACTGTTTATGTACCAACTTTCCCGGATGTATAAGTCGTCACTCAAAAAAATTTATTTGCACGATAACCAGATTGTTTCTTTATATGCAGCAGGTAATTTTGGCAAAAGGAAAAGCCCCGACTTGCGAAGGGGCTTTTCCTTTAACTAATACCGATAAATGGCTTTATTGTTTCATCTAATCTTCATCATCTGCATCAAGAGCCATCAATATTCCATTAGTCTTTAGAAGGCAAGAGCTTATTTGCCTGCTGCGGGAGTTGCTTCTTCTGCTTTAGCTTCTGTTTTCTTAGCTGCTTTTTTGGCTGCTTTCTTCTTAGTAGCTTTCTTCTTAGCTGCCTTCTTTTCAGCTTTTACTTCTGCTTTTGCCTCAGCTTTTACTTCAGGAGCAGGAGTTACTGCTGGAGCGGCTGCAGCTGCTGGAGCCTTTGCGTCTTTTGCTGCTGCTTTGTCAGCTGCGAAAGAAACACCACCAAAAATTCCGGTCATTGCAAGTGAAACGATAACGCCAGCGATCAGATTCTTTCTCATTTGTCAGTCAGTTTGAGTTTGATATTTAAGTGGAAGTCAGATTGTTCTGCTTCCTACCTATTAGTACGCAGCTCTTGTAACATTCTTTCAAAAAATCGTTCTTTTGTTGAATATTTTTGGCAGGTTCTTTTTTTTCTCTCACTCTCTGAATGTGTTGCTTCTGTGAATCTCAACAGTCGATGGTCGCTATTTTTTTAGCTTCCCGGTCTTATTACTTCTGCTTTCAACTGGCTTTTTCTTTTTGGGTAAGGGCAATGCATCCGCTGAAATTTTAATGAGCATCTCTAACCATTGGCTGTCGTCCCAATGCTCACCAGAAATAAGAAAGTAGGGTTTTGCTCCGGAATACGGGGAGGCCTCGACAACGTTTCCAATAAACACTTTACCTGCAGAGGTAGGTTTGACAAACAGCTGATCGTCACATACCAGAGCAACAACCTTTGTATCGCAATATAGAGCATACTCGCCGAACATCTTCCTTGAGTAAACGGTACCCGCTTTGGCAATTTGATCAAGGATATAATCCACGATGCTTTGACGTGATGCCATTGTTGATTCTCTTTTCAATAAAAAACCAGTGTAATTTATTTTCGTATTCTTTGCCGTCTAACAACCTATTCAGCAGGTATATAACAAAGCAGAACATTACCGTTTCTGAACGTCCTTGTCGATGTAAGTTTCAGGTTCAGCAAGTGGTTCATGCCTTTGAATATTGGTATGCCTGTGCCAAGGATAACGGGAACAATCATGATCTGATATTCGTCGATCAAACCAAGTTGAGCAAACTGGCTCACAATACTGCCGCTGCCAAGAATGGTCATATTTTTCCCGGGTATCTGCTTAAGCTGTTTTATTTCTTCCGCGATATTTTCCTTCGACAGCCTTGTGTTGTTCCACTCAACTTTTTTCAGCGTTCTTGAAAAGACGATTTTATCGGCTTTGTTCATTCCTTCAGCCATGATAGGATCATTCATGGTCGCATAGGGTGTTGGCCAGTAACTTGCCATGAGCTCATAGGTTGCTCGTCCAAAAAGAAGCGTATCTCCGAGATTGAGCATTTCAAGAGCATATTCAGTTGTTTCTGTGTCATGCTTATGCCAGCTGATATCTCTCTTTGACCCTTCGAAGTAGCCATCAAGCGTTATGAAGTTGAATACTTTAATGTTTCTCATTCAATGCTCTTTGATTTGATATTTGCATGTGCTGTTTTCCCGAGACCTTGTGTTCTAAACCGATTCAGCGGCTGCAACGAGTTCAGCGGCAAGACTGAGGGATGAGAGCGACATTTGTTTTCCGCTGATAAGTCCGGCAATGGCCTGCAGGCGGCTGTCATGGTCGAGAGTGGTCACTTCAGTTATGGTTCTGTCGTTCTGCAGGGATTTTTGAACCTGAAGGTGCAGATCAGCCATTGCAGCGATTTGCGGGAGGTGTGTAATGGCTATGATTTGATGCAGTCGTGAAAGTTTTTTCAGGCTTTTGCCTACAGCTTCAGCAACACGACCGCTGATACCGGTATCTATTTCATCAAAAATAAGGATCGGGAGCTTATCTGATCCGGCCAGTGCGCTTTTCAAGGCAAGCATGATCCTTGAAATTTCACCACCGGATGCCACTTTCACCAGTGGTCTTGGTTTTTCACCGGGATTGGCCGAAATAAGGAATTCAATCCGATCGTAACCGCTGCTGAATGCGGCAAAATTCTTTCCTTCGATTGAGATTTCACCCTCATCCTGCTTCTCATGCACTATGCTGACGATAAAGGTGGCGTTTGGTATTCCGAGCTCTGCTAACTGCTGCTGTATGACAGTTTCAAGGCGCTGTGCAGCTTGCTGCCTTTTTACTGAAAGAGTTTCGGCAACTCTTGATAATTCTGCTTTCTGCAGAGTGATTTGTTGATCGACACGGTTTATCTCTTCTTCAAGGTTGTCTTCAAGTCCTATCTTCGCGACAAGCTCGTTTTGCATATCGATCAGTCCGGAGAGTGTGCGTCCGTACTTTTTGCTGATGCGCTGAAGTTTGAGCTGGCGTTCCCGCAGTGAGTCGAGTCTGGCGGGATTGAAATCGATATCTGAGGTGTAGCTTCGGGTGAAGCGGGCAAGTTCATCGATAATACTTTTTGCCGTGCGGGTTTCCTCGATCTGAGTGTCGAAGCGTTTGTCAATTTCGGCAAGCTTTTCAACGAGATGCAGTGCCGTGGCTACAGCGGAATAAATGGAGTGCTCGCTATCGTAAAGCAGCTCGCTCAGGGATGTGCTGAGACTGAAAAGGGCTTCGGCATTTTCAAGCAAAGTTATTTCGGTCTCGATAGTTTCGTCTTCTCCACTTTTCAGGTCAAGAGAGTTGATCTCGTTCAACTGGAAGTCTACTATTTCGTTTTTATCGTGGATCTCTGAAGCCTCTTTTTTTAGGCTTTTAAGTTGCTGCTGGAGTTCCAAAAGCTTTGCACGGGCTGCTTTGTATGTAATAACTGCGGTTGTGGTTCCGGCGAAATCATCAAGGAGAGTTTCGTGCGTATCGGCATGCAGCAGCATCTGGTGTTCATGTTGGCCGTGCAGGTCAATAATCACATCTCCAACCTGTTTAAGGAGTGATACCGTGCTTGGTGTATCGTTAATGAAGCAGCGGGATTGACCGCTTGATGAGAGTTCCCTGCGGAGAATGAGTTCAGATGTTGTTTCAATCTCTGCCGCATGCAGAAGGGTGTTGATTTTTTTAGAGTGTACTTCTTTCAGTACAGCTTCAATGACCGCTTTTGTTGCACCCGACCTTACCAGATCGCTGCTTGCCCGTTCGCCAAGAACCAGGTTCAGTGCTCCGATAAGAATGGATTTGCCAGCACCGGTTTCACCGGTGATAATGGTCAATCCAGGAGTGAACTCAACTGATAGTTCCTGAATTAAAGCGTAATTTTTGATATAGAGGCTGAAAAGCATGGCCGGGTATCTTGGTGTGCACTTTCAGTGAAAAATATAACGCTGACAAAAGGAATAAAGGGGAACGTCATTTGTTGTGAGCAGACAAAAAGCCCTGTTGAGGGCTTTCTTGCGCAGATTATCCTTGACCAGAAAAGGGTTTGTTTCACTTTTTCGCCTTTACATCACCCTTTCTGTTTCCCTCATCGTCATCTTCATTCTGGGTTTTTTTGAACTCCTTTATCCCTTTTCCCATGCCTCTTGCAAGCTCTGGAAGTTTTTTAGCACCGAACAGCAGCAAAACAATAACCAGAATAAGCAAGAGTTCCTGTCCACCTATTCCAAACATAGGGATTTCTCCAGGGAAATAAGATGATGAAGAGTATGTTTCATGATTCTTATATACGCAATCTGCGTTCTTAAACCAACTCTTCAAAGCAAACAGGGTCTTGTTTCCTTCTGCTCAATATCGGGCAAGAATCGTTTCACCGGCACGGGTTATCTGGCCGGGTTGAACCTGAACTGAGGCTGAAGAGGGAAGGATGACATCCACCCTTGAGCCGAACTTGATCATGCCGAACCTGCTGCCGGAATTGACAGTTTCACCGTTATGGAGCGAGCAGACGATTCTTCTTGCTAAAAAACCGGATACCTGGTTGAAAAATACTTCGATCTCTCCATTGTCAATGCCGATTTCCATTTTTTCATTGCTTTCCATGCTCCGGGGGTCGAAGGCCATCAGGAATTTACCAGGACAGTATTGAAGATGTGTTACTTTTCCGCTGAGCGGTATGCGGTTGACATGAACGTTGAATGGCGACATAAAGATACTCACCAGTGTTGAGGATGTACCGGTAATCTTGTTGACATGCGGCTGAACAAGAAGGATTTTGCCGTCGGCTGGTGCCAGAACAATTCTGAGGTCATCGGGAAGTTGTCTGTTTGGATCACGGAAAAAATAGAGAGTAAACAGGATTGCGATGCCGGCAGTAAGCAGCAGAGCTATCCGGACCCAAAAGGGAAAAAACAGGGCGGCAGCGCTCAAGAGTAAGCACATGAGAAAAACCTTTGTCATGGTGCTGTTGCCGTAGGAAGTGAACATCTCTTTTGGTCTAAAATCGGTTATTTATGATAACTCCCCCTATGATAATTATTTATCTTGTACATGAGAAGAATGGGGCGATATTTTTCATTTTTTTCAATTCCGGTCGGCATTATCTCGTTGAAGTTAATTTTCAGTTTGGATAGGAGAGCTGTGAGCAAGTGAATGTGTTAGAAAAAAAGTTTCTTGAGCAGATCAGAACAAGGCATCTGCTCGAAGAGGGAGAAAGGGTAGTCGCTGCTGTATCCGGAGGGCCCGATTCGATGGCTATGCTCTCACTCTTGTGTGCAGTAAAACCAGTTCTCCATTGTGAACTGGCAGTGGCTCACTGCAACTTTCAGCTTCGAAGTGAGGAGAGTGATGCTGAAGAACAATTTGTGCGTGATTACTGCCTCTCGCTTGGTCTGGAGTGCTTTGTAGGGCAGTTTGATACCATTCGCTATGCCGGGGAGTGGAAAAAATCAATCGAGGAGACCGCCAGAATACTTCGGTACAGTTTTTTTGAAAAGGTGATGCAGGAGAATGGGTACACCAGGATTGCTACGGGCCATCATGTCAATGATAATGCCGAGACTATTCTTTTTAATCTTTTCAGAGGGGTCTCTCTGCCCGGCTTAAAGGGTATTCGTGCCAGTCATGGTAAAATCATCAGGCCGATGCTCCTGTTTCCTAAAGCCTACATGGTCCTGTTTCCTAAACCCTACATGCTCCTGTGCCCTAGCGCCAGACCTGAAAGTGAAAAACATACCCCAAACCCTGCCCACCTGCTAAACCAAACCCTGCCCACCTGCTAAACTAAACCCTGCCCACCTGCTAAACTAAACCCTGCCCACCTGCTAAACCAAACCCTGCCCACCTGC
>CAIVCU010000271.1 GCA_903904495.1 uncultured Chlorobiaceae bacterium | reverse complement strand
AGATGTAAGCCGTTATAGTCAGGAGACCTGCCAGTTATTTTTGCATTACAAGATCGGACTACGGGATATAGTCGGGGCAAAGCTGTACTTCTTTTGCATTGCTTTCCGCTTGATCTTTTTGCAAGGAATTTTTGGATTATTCAGAACACATAAGCCATAAGGGTTTTGTATGTGCATTCTGTTTTCAAAAATCAGCCTTTTGTGAAAAGTCGTTGGACAATGTTTCATGCCGTTACACGCCGCCTTTTGCTAGCCCCTGTCAGTTGATGTTTTTCTAAAAACTGAAAACAGGTAAAATCAAAAATGAACAAAAAAGTATTTCTTGTTGTAATGGCGGGTCTGCTATGCAGCAAAGGAGTTTTCGGCGCAGAGCAGATTAAAAGCTTTGCCGGTGAGGAGATGATTGTTTCTGCCACGAAAACTCTCAACTCTATCAGTGATACCGGTGGTTCATCGGTCACGGTCATTACCTCTGAAGAGATTAAGAATTCCGGAAAACAGAGTGTCGAAGAGGTTATCAAGGGAACTGTCGGTATTGATGTGGCTTCAAATGGGGGACCAGGTACACTTGCCAGTGTTTTTTTAAGAGGGGCAGATGCAAAAAACACTCTTGTTCTGGTTGATGGGGTCCCATCCAACGATCCAGCTGATGCAAATCGTGCACCGAATTTCGCGAATCTTACTGTTGACAATATTGAACGAATAGAAATTGTGCGTGGCACGGTCAGTTTTTTGTATGGTTCTAATGCCTCCGCCGGGGTTATTAATATTATTACCAAAAAGGGGACTGCAACGGCAGAGTCGTTTGCAGGAATTGAAGGAGGAGCCTATGGAACATACAAAACCTATGCGGGAACGAATGGTCAGCAGGGTATTCTGAGCTACTCACTAGGGCTTTCACGGTTAAAAACTGAGGGATTTTCGGCAGTTGATCAAAACAACAGATGGATAAATCCAACAGGAAAGATTTTTGAAAAAGATGGATATGAAAACACAACCCTGTCCGGAAACTTCGGTTTGCGTTTGAATGAACATACCTCCCTTGAAACAGTTCTCAGATATACGAAAGCTCATCTGGCGTACGACTTTAGCGGAATGGATATATCCGGACTTAATCAGGATTCTGACCAGTTCAGTGGTAGAGTAGTACTGAAAATGAACTATGAGCCACTTGTTTCAACATTGTACTATAATGTTTATGATCAGGACCGAACGTATCTGAGCAGTGATGCTGTGTCAAGCAGGTTTAATGGACACCGGTATGAAATAGGGTGGCAGGGTGATGTTAAGGCTAACGAAAATAATACAGTGTCGGTCGGCCTGAATTATCAGCAGGAGAGCATGGTCAATGAAAATTTTGGTGCTTATGCATCTTTGCTTGATAAAGGAGTTGGTTCGAACAGTGTTTTTTTGCAGGATCAGTGGCATTTTGGTGCATTGAATCTTGTTGGCGGTTTGCGCTATGAGGATAATGAAAAGTTCGGCAGTAAAACTACCTACAGGGTTGCACCATCCTACACCATCGATGATACTGTTCTGAAGTTCAGTTATGGTACAGGCTTCAGGGCTCCGTCTCTCTATGAGCTTTATTCTCCTTATGGGAATACACAGCTTACTGCTGAAACGACTTCCGGGTGGGATACCGGTTTTGAGCAGAAGGTTTCCGAACGCCTGAAGTTCGGAGCAACCTATTTCCGGATGGATTTTGATAACCGTATTGATTTTAATCTTTCAACCTACACCTATTCGCAGGTTGCAGGCCAGACAAAAACACTCGGAGTCGAGAGTTTTGTTGAATGGAAGCCGATTGATCCGCTCCTTCTTACCTGTAATTATACCTATACTTCTACTGCGGATCCTCTTGGCAGTGAACTGCTTAGACGACCTAAAAACAAGGTCGGGATTACGGGAACCGGCAAGTTATCCTCGAAGCTGAAAGTAAGTACGAATATGCAGTGGGTAGGAACGTGTATTGATAATGGAGTTGAAGGAAAAAGCACAGGTCAGCTTCCGAGCTATTTTCTTCTGAACATGACAGGTTCGTATAAGTTGAGCGATACGGTTGAGCTTTATAGTCGGCTCGACAATCTCTTTAACGTTTATTATGAAGAGGCCTGGGGTTATGCCACTCCCGGCAGGTCAGCCTATGCGGGGATCAAGGTTACTTTTTAATGGAGTTTCTGTTTTATCACGAAATTATGATAATGCCTCAAAAAAAATTCCGTGCCCTTGCTGTATTAGGGACAGGTTCAGATGTCGGTAAAAGCATTGTTGCCACGGCGTTATGCCGCATCTTCAGCAATGCTGGTATTGATGTTGCACCCTACAAGGCCCAGAACATGTCGAACAATTCAGGCGTTACCCCTGAAGGGTATGAAATCGGCCGGGCACAGATTGCCCAGGCCGAGGCTGCCCGGGTTGTGCCGACTGCTGATATGAACCCAGTGCTTCTCAAGCCGAATTCAGATATGGGAGCACAGGTGGTGCTGCAGGGAAAGGTCTGCTCCACCGAGACGGCACAGGGTTATTTCAGGGATACCACCGTCTGGGCTGCAGCGGCAAAGAAGAGTCTTGAACGTTTAATACTCCGTCATGAGCTTATAGTTATTGAAGGGGCAGGTTCCTGCGCGGAGATGAATCTCTACGCAAGGGACTTTGTGAATTTCAGAACTGCCAGGACTGCAGGTGCCGCTGTGATCCTTGTTGCCGATATTGACAGGGGAGGAGTTTTTGCGCAGGTTGCCGGAACCCTGGCCATTATTCCGCCGGAAGACAGGGCGCTTGTCAAAGGCGTTGTTATCAACCGTTTCCGGGGCGATATTGAACTGTTTAAGGATGGGGTAACCATGCTTGAATCAATGACCGGGGTTCCTGTTCTTGGAGTTATTCCTTATTTCCGCGGCTTCAATATCGATGCAGAGGACGCTGTGCCACTCTCGGCAAAAGTTGATCCTTCAGGGGAACCTGAAACGGGGAAAATCGGGGTTGCGGTCATCTATTTTCCCCATATTTCGAACTTTACCGATCTTGCGCCTCTTGAACATGACTCTTCAGTTGCGCTGCACTATCTCCATTATCCTCGCTCGTTGAAGGGCTACAAGGCATTGATTCTTCCAGGATCGAAAAATGTGCGTGGCGATCTCGAGTGGCTCTTTTCACTTGGCTGGGAAGGGGAAATCCGAGCATTCAGGGAAAATGGAGGGATCATCATGGGCATTTGCGGAGGATATCAGATGCTGGGCAACACTATTGCCGATCCTCATGGCGTTGAGGGGCCAGCCGGTTTGAGTCCTGCTCTTGGTCTTTTGGAGGTCGAGACTGTCCTTGAACAGGAAAAATGCCTTTCAAATGCCCGGGGCGTCATTATCGGTGAAACCTGCGAAGCTTTCGGGTATGAGATACACATGGGCCGTAGCACTGTTTCGGGGGCATGCAGGTCGTTCCTCAGGGTATCAGCACGAAATAACAGTCCGGAGGATGATGTTGACGGGGCTGTAAGTGCAGACGGAAAAGTT
>CAIVCU010000270.1 GCA_903904495.1 uncultured Chlorobiaceae bacterium | reverse complement strand
TCTGAAAGAGCCGTCAATTTCCCGCCTTATCTGATCGAGAACAGCTGTTTCAGGTATATAGATACCTCCGCCGATAAATGTGGCTCCAGGTTCTATATGAAGATAATATCCGGCATAAGGGCTTTTTCTACCACCCTTGTTGATGAAGGCAAAGAAGTTCGTTTTATAGGGCGTTTTGTCTTTTGAAAAACGTATATCCCTGTTTATGCGCATGATACACGATTTTGGATCGAGATATGAAGCGGCAATATCAACATCGAATGAAGTCAGCAGGGTAAGCAGTTGCACGACAGTATCCAAAAAATCACCCTGCGCCTTCTGATACTCCTCTCTGTGTTCATCAAACCATGCCTTGATGTTATTGGCTTTCAGGTTCGAGAGAAAATCTAGTGTTGTGGAAGTAATCATAAGCTGAAAGATTAGAGTGAGTTACAGGCCCTACAGGACGTATAATAACTAATGAAGATCGTTTTTTTGGTTGTCGGGTATAATGTAATGGGAGGCTGCAAGGTCCTGATCAAAGCTTTTTTTTTCTGAACTAGTCACCAGTTTGTGCAGGATACCGATAACAAGAAGAGAGGCAAGCAGGAGTCCGTAATGCCATGGATTGGTAAGCTGTTCAACATTCTGACCGGCGGTAGCAGTACGAACCGGCTCAACTATCAGCTGGCGAAGCAGAGTTATCATGGCAACTTCAATGAAAACTACCACATGGAATACGCCGGTCTGGACATAATTGATTTCAGCAGAAATAAGACTCGAAAGGGTCCACACAATAAATAAGGTTCCCAGTGCCTGCAGAAAACCATGAGCAAGATTATTCATCTCAAATGAATGAACAACAGCCATGGCAAACTCCCACAATACCATCATGCTTGCAAGCACCAGTGCTATGGCCAGAAAAGCGTGGAGGATATGATTAAAGGCATGGAGAGCACCTAACAGGCGATCTTCGAAAGATGATATCATGGACTAAAAGATTAAAGTTAACTGAAGCAAAAGAAAGAGTTGCCGCAGTATTCCTGCTTTTTTTAATGCTTGTTTATTTATTGTAACAATTAGCCTCTGTGTTTGCAAAAAAGGGAGTCTCTTAAATAAAAAATCCTGTAACTCTTTTTCATATCGACATCATCACACCCTTGGAATTATTGGAGAGTCTCTGCTCCGGATGTACATTACTGCTATAGATCTGCAGCATATTCACCTTATAGCACTTACTGTTTGAATTTTTATTTGCATGAACGAAACAGAAATACAACAGCTGCTGAAAGGTGATGTTCTTATCAGCCTGACCTACCTTCCTGACGATGTGGTCAGTGCCAGCAGCAAAATTTATATTGATGCCACTCCTGCAAAAGTATGGGAAACGCTGACTGATTACGATAATCTAAGCAGTTACCTGCCCAAGGTCATGGTCAGCAAAGTTGTTGAACGCCATGACGATGAAATCATTCTTGACCAGACCGGAAAAACCGGTATTTTTATCTTTGAAAAAATTGTTCATTTTCGACTGAAAATCAGGGAAGAGTTCCCGAAACAGATCGTCTTCGAGCAGATTGCCGGAGATTTTGCGGTGTACCGGGGAGAATGGGTGCTGGAACCCGGAAATGCAACACAAGGCACTGTGCTTTCGTATAATGCGGAAATGAAACCGCTTTTTTTTGCGCCACCAATCCTTGTCAGCTTTGTACAGCGACAGGATCTGCCGGGAATTCTCAAGGCTCACAAGCAAAAAGCTGAAGCACTTTAGAGAACGCAGAGCGCTTTGGTCTGTCCAGCGGAGAATATCGGAACAATACAACGTGTTTACCTGCAACCATTCACGATTGAGACACTATGATTACAAGTAAGCCTGTGTGCGTTACCGGAGCATCCGGATTTATCGCCGCCCATATCGTCAGGGAACTGCTTGCAAAGGGATATAGCGTCAGGGGAACTGTGCGCAATAGCCCAGGAAATTATCCTTACCTTCTCGGGCTTCCCGGTGCTTCAGACCGGCTGGAACTTGTTGAAGCGGAACTCCTCAGTGATGGAGCATACGACCGGGCTGTTGAAGGGTGCGACTATGTCATGCATACGGCCAGCCCTTATGAAATCAATGTGAAAAACCCGCAGACAGATCTTGTTGATCCGGCAGTGAACGGAACTGAAACGGTACTGGAAAGCTGCCTGAAATCAGGCGGAGTCAAACGGGTGATTTTAACCTCTTCGATTGCAGCTATTACCGATGAACCTGAAAGCATGAAAGTCTTTACTGAAAAAGACTGGAATACCATGTCGTCTCTTGATCGCAACCCATATCAGTATTCTAAAACACTTGCTGAACGCGCTGCATGGGATTTCATAATGAGAAAACGGCCAAGGTTTGATCTGGTTTCAATCAACCCGACTATGGTTGCCGGCCCTTCGCTCGGCCCTTCGCTCAATACCACAAACCGTATGATCCGGGACATCATGAAAGGGGTATTCCCTGGCATCATGGATATCAACTGGGGCTTTGTCGACGTAAGGGATGTTGCAAAAGCCCATATACTGGCCATGGAAAACGATACAGCAAGCGGCAGATACCTTTGCTCGGCAGAAACAATGCACATGAACGCGCTTGTGGCACTTCTTAAATCATCGGGTTTTGATGCCTATCCATTGCCAAAAATTGATCTTTCGGGAAAAGTCGGCACACTATTCATGAAAGGGCTCTCTTTCACACAACCGAGAGATACCGGTATGTTTATCCGTACAAACATTGGCCGGACTGCGCGCTACGACAATGCAAAAATCAAGCGGGAATTAGGACTATCTTTTATGCCGGTGAAGGAAAGTATTATTGAAACCGTCAAGGATATGGTGACATGGGGTCATCTTCCACCTCAAAAAAAATAACAAATAACACCAGGTTTTTTAACGCTCTATGCATAGTTCCATCAGAAGGTTCTGCGGGTCCATACTGCTCGTTATAGTCGCACTGATCTCTTTTTTTCCCTACCTGTCAATTGCACAGTCAACACATAGAGTCTCTTCTGATTCTTTATCCGCAGATCATGAGAAACTGTTGAAGGGTGAGGTACTTGTTGTGCTTTCGGACCTTCCGGATGGGGTTACCGGTGTTGCGGGACATATCTATATAGCCGCACCTCCAAAAAAGGTATGGGATGTCATCACTGATTATGACAATCATAAAAAATTTGTTCCGAATATTATTGATAGCGGCATAATTTCGGACAATGGCAGTGAGAAGGTGATGTTTGAGAAGGGGAAATCAGGGATACTTTTCTTTCAGAAAACGGTCAATATAAAAATGAAGGTATGGGGAGAGGCTCCGAAGCGTCTTTATTTTGAGCAGATCACCGGTGATTTCAAGGTCTATCACGGAGAGTGGATCCTTGATGAGTACCCTCAGGGATCAGGGACATTTCTTACCTACAAAGCAGAAGTCAAACCAATTTTTTTTGCGCCCCCGGTTTGCTGTAAAAAATGTTCAGAAACACGATTGTCCTTCAATGATGTCAGCAATGAAAAAACAGGCTGAATCAGAGTTATCATCAGAAAAAAAGAGTGAACTATCGGCCGGTCATTTGTGATATGGGTGCATGGCCGAACAGGGTGTGTTCGTCAACAACCCTCGCACACTGAATTGCCTGCCTTTTTTTGAGCGTCACGGAAAACTGCCGAATATTAGAAGCTATCGCACGCCAAACCGCGCCGGATTTTTTCACTCCTCCGGAAAGCTGCGTGAGATAGTAGATCGAAGTGACAACGTCAAGCATACACCGAACTGGAACCAGCCAGCACAACCCTGCCATACTTCTGTTCTTCAACAGCATGGTAATATTGTTCCGGTGATTGAAATAAATTTTTTCCACCGAGCCGCTTTGCAGCGAAGCACCTCCTTCATGCAATATGACTGCGGAAGGAACCGAACGAACATGGTAGCCTGCAAGCTTCATACGCCAAGAGAGATCAATCTCCTCCATCTGCATAAAAAAATCTTCATCAAACCCGCCGAGTTCTTCAGCTACTGCTCTTTTTACAAACATGGCGACACCCGAGGCCCAAAAAATATCCTGTCCGGAATCATACTGTCCCTGATCAAACTCAAGCCTGGCAAATTTACGCCCAAGACAATAGGGATACCCAAGCCGGTCGAGCATACCACCGGCAGCACCTGCATAATCAAAAACCCTTTTACCTTTACCACCAGACTTCAGCGAAAGGATTTTCGGCTGCAAAGCACCGATGAGATCATCTTCAAGAGCAGCAAGAATAAGACGATCAAGCCACTGGGGATCATGAACGGTGTCATCATTCATGAAGACGACGAAATCGGCTGAAGAGCTCTTCAGCCCTGCATTGCAGCCGCCGGCATACCCTTTGTTTTCCGGCAGCCTCTCAAGTCGTGCGTTCCTGTAGCGTTTGACAAGAAATACCAGTCCGGCCTCTTTACCTCCGTTATCTAACACGACGATGCTCATTGCGGGATAGATCGTGTTTTCAAGCGAGTCAAGACAGCGCTCAAGCATATCGCGCCTCTTGTAGTAGGGGATAATGATATCGACGGTGGGGTAATGCTGTTCTGGAACGTTCATAGGAAAAAAGACTACCGCAGTGTTTTCCAGAACTCTCCGGCAAGCCGGGCACTCTCTTCGGGGGTTTTGCATGAGGCAATATGCTGCAACAGGGCGGTACCGACAACGGCACCATCGGCCAGGTTCCACATATGCTCCACTCGCTCCCTGTCCTTGATCCCGAATCCGACAACAAATTTCTTTCTGGCATGTTTGCGCACCCTTTTCAGGTAGTCATCAACAGCCGCTCCTGTTGCAGCATCTGAAAGCTTGGCTGTTCCTGTTGTAGCATTAACGGCAATACAATATGAAAAATCCGTTGAAAGAGAGTCTATCATCTCTATCCTCCCTGAAGGTGTTACCGGTGAGATAAGAAACACTACAGTAAGACCGAAACCTTTGGCCCGTTCAAGAAAATCTTCTGCCTCCTCAGGTGGAAGATCAGGGATAAGTAGTCCGTCGACGCCCGCTTCGACGGCTTCATGGAGAAAACAGTCGCTGCCGTAGGCTATCATCGGGTTGCAGTAACCCATGAGAATGATAGGTGTTGTAATCTTCCTGCACCCTATCCCCCGACGTGCCTTTCGGACTAACGCAAAGAGATGACTTATGGTTACGCCATTGCGGATCGCGGTATGAGCTGCTTCCTGGATCACCGGGCCATCACCGATCGGGTCTGAATAAGGCATTCCAAGTTCGATGATATCAGCGCCGTTCTCCTCAAGCGCTTCAAGCACAGGAAGCGTCGCGCCGGCAACCGGAAATTCCGGCATGTAATAGGCTATCAGCAGTTTTTTATCCTGCTTCAAAAGGCTGGTAATTCTGTTTTGCGTCATAGTATGCCGATAATCAGTGCAAAAGTTGAGGAATAACAAAAATATCAAGCATCATGGAGAGCATGGTGATCATGTGCACTAGAACACTACCCCAAAGATTACGGGTTTTGAGGACAAGGTATCCGCCAAAAATACCTATCGGAAACGCCATCATACCCATCAGGGCACGCTCTTTCATACCGACAGGGGCAACCGCAAAATGGTTGATGACATAAAACAGAGTTGTCAGAAACACCGTCAAATGTTTGTTGAATCCCCGCTCAATCATGGAGGAAAACATGATACCACGCCAAAGAAACTCTTCGGCTAAAACAAGAACAGGGAAAAAATAGAGCAACGAACGATTGACGAGTATAAATTGCATACCGGTCATCGGAACACCTCCGTTCTTATAGTAGATCACCGTATTCATGACATCCATACTGAAGAGAAGAACGCCTGCAATACCACCCCACATTAGAGACTTCCGTAAATCTCCACCCGCAAGATACATCTCCTTCCACTCACCACTTGTTTTACCACGATAAAGCACAAGAGCGATAGAGCCTATAACATAAAGAAAGAGGGCGGGCCATTCCTGAAGCACTGTAAAATGGCCGGCAAGGCCAACAATCCAGATCATAGCCATAAGGCCGAACGAAAGAGAAAATCTTGCCGTAAGCGACTGTGAAGCAGATGGAGAATTCGCTTTAACAGGTTTCATGGTTGAACTTATTTATTGGTGATGACTTGGAGATCTCTCACATTCGTTCGAGATGACAGGGTCTGACGTTCAAGATGACAAGATAAAACGTTTGAGATGACAAAGTTGAATGAGGATGCCTTAACTGCAACTCTAAATATACTTAGGACGTTCTTCATATTCAATCGGATCGCACACTCCGACAAGTTCAAACGCTCTGAGTCTGCGGGCACAGCTGTCGCAAACACCACAGGCTTTTCCATCGCTTTTATAGCATGACCAGCTAAACCCGAAAGGGACCTCAAGCTCCATCCCCTTTCGGACGATGTCAGATTTCTGCATCTCAATGAGCGGTGTCAGGATCTCGATATTTGTCTCGGGTTTTGTTCCGAGAGCTATAACCGTATTGAAAGCGTCGTAAAAAACTTTGCGGCAGTCGGGATAGCCGGAAGAGTCCTCTTCGACCGCCCCTATAAAGATCTTGCCGGCACCAATGACTTCCGACCAGCTCACCGCCATCGACAGAAAACCCGCATTCCGGAAAGGAACATAACTGGTGGGTATATCCGACCCCTGAAGATCTGCGCCGCTCACCGGCATTGCATAATCTGTCAGCGAGGAACCGCCAATCTCTGCGAGAAAGTCCGCATTGACTTCGAGACGCTGCTCTATATTGAAATGCGTGCAGATAGAACGGAACGAGGCCAACTCTTTCTGCCAGGTACGCTGACCGTAATTGACATGCATGGCCGCCAATTCGAACCCTCTCTCATGAGCTATCGCAGTGGTCACAAGACTGTCCATTCCTCCGCTGACAAGAACTACGGCTTTCATGGATTATAGATAAGGGATTGATGGAAAAAATTTCTGAAAGGTAACAAAAAAAAAGCCAGCCCGAAGGCTGGCTTTTTAAAAAACAGAACGGAGCAACGCTTAATACATGCCGCCCATTCCACCCATTCCACCCGGAGGCATAGCAGGCATGTCTGATT
>CAIVCU010000269.1 GCA_903904495.1 uncultured Chlorobiaceae bacterium | reverse complement strand
GATGACACTTGGCTCGAAGAGTAGGGTTGGTAAATTTGTAATGTAATTCATTAATTATGAGAATGTTCGGCGCACGAAAAAAGGTTTTAACTGTAGCGTTATTATTGCTGCTTGCCGTCATGTCCGCGTGCAGAAATAATTCTGATGAACTTCGAAGTAATCGGATTATTGCCGGGATCTCTGCTGATTTCGACTATCTCAATCCTCTGCTTATACAGCTTTCGATGTCGAGAGAGGTTTGCGGGCTACTCTATCCTGCACTGGTCAAAGCTTCGTATGACGAAACAAAGGGTGCCATATCCTTTCTTCCCAATGCGGCAAAAAGCTGGGAGTTCTCTTCGGACGGAAAAAATGTCACCTTCCACCTTCGGAGTGGAGCTGTTTGGGAAGATGGGGTAAAAGTGACTTCGCATGATTTTAAATACTCCTATTCTTTATACAAACATCCAAAAATTGCCAGTTCAAGGCAGCACTATCTCAATGATCTTCTCCTGCTTCCTGATGGAACGGCCGATATCGAGCATGCGGTTGAAACTCCTGATGACTCAACGCTGATTCTGCATTTTAACAAGCCGATGGACAGCGACATTGTGCTTGATCATTTCAACGATCTGATGCCGGTAGCTGAGCATATATTCAAATCAATTAAACCTGACGAAATCCGCATCAAGGCAGCGGAGATACCAATTGTCAGCGCAGGGCCATTCAAAGTGAAAAAGTGGACACGCCAGACAAAACTTGAACTGGTCAGTAACTCCTTATCACTGCTGCCGAAGCCTGCCACCATAAACTCGCTGATTTTTCTGGTTGTTCCTGAATACACCACCAGGTTATCCATGCTGAAATCAGGTCAGATAGATGCTATGATATCGGCTGGAGGAATAAATCCCAAAGATGTTAAAGAACTTACCAGAACCACGCCCTCAATTGTCATCAAACCGGTCAAGAACAGGTACTTCGACAGCATTGTCTGGTTGAATATTGACGGGAAGAGCTATCGCAACAATGGTCAAATCTTACCTAACCCCCTGTTCGGGAGCAAATTGGTGCGTCAGGCGCTCACGCTGGCTATTGACCGCCAGTCAATTATTGATGGTTTTATGGGACCTGTGTACGCTACCATTATTAATACATCACTTTCACCCGCCTACAGATCAATCGCCAACACCGCTCTTGAACCCTATCCCTATAACCCGAAAAAAGCTCTGGCTCTGCTGCGTGAGGAGGGCTGGACACCCGGACAGGATGGCATTCTGCAGAAAAAGGGAAAAAAATTCTCTTTTGAACTTGCTGTACCGGTCGGCAATCCCCGCCGCAACTATGCTGCCACAATCGTGCAGCAGAACCTCAGGGAAATCGGGATTGACTGTAGGCTGAAGTTTGATGAGAGCCTTATATTTTTAAAAAACCAGAACGAGTACCGCTATGATGCAGCACTCTCAGGAATGGCCGCAGAAACTTTACCGTTCCAGCTTATCATTTGGGGGTCTGACTTTGCCAAACACCAGTTCAACTCTTCAGCTTTCCAAAACCGTGAACTTGACACCATTATTGCAGAACTTAACCTTCCTCTTTCCGATGATCGCAAACTTGCATTGTGGAAGAACTATCAGAAGATTCTGCACGAAGAACAACCGAGAACCTTTCTCTATTACTACGATGAGCTTGAGGGATTGAACCGCCGTGTTAAAAATACTGACATCAACCTTATCTCAACACTCTACAACGTTTTTGACTGGAGCATAAAGTAACCTGAACACTCACAAAGAGCTTGCTTGGCTTGGCTTCGCTTGTCGCCACTACCGATTTTTACTATATTCAACTACTTTTCTGAAAAGTAGTTAATGAATTTCCGCCTTCACCAGTGAACTCATTGTTTTATGCCCCGTTACACACCTGAACAACTTGAAAGAAGAAATGCATCGGTCTGGACAAAAGTACAGGGAATCCTGGCGCCAATACAATTCCTCATGTTTATTGTCGGCGTGACTGTCACCTACCTCTACCAAGCCCACATCTGGATTGACAACTTTTACTGGATCACTTTTTTTGTGATACTGAAAACCCTGATGCTTGTGTTGATTTTTGTAACCGGGGGATTTTTTGAAAAAGAGGTCTTCGGTGCTTTTGCCTTTGCTCCGGAATTTTTCTGGGAGGATTTCGGCAGTGCAATAGCTATGGTTGTTCATATCTCGTATTTTGTCCTGTTTTTTATGGGACTTGATGAAACCATTCTTATCCGGACTGCCCTGCTCGCCTATCTGAGCTATCTCATCAATGCTGCACAATTCGTCATACGGCTGCTTCTTGAAAAGCACAATGAAAAAAAGCTAAAACAGCGTCAGGCGACCTGAGCCAACCCGACAAATACATGTTATGAAAGCAAAAGCTATTGTCTTCAGGGGCGTCAGGCAGATTGAGCTCAGTGAAGTTTCCCTGAAACCTGTTTCGTCCACTGACGTACTTGTTGAAACCTACTGGTCGTCAATCAGTACCGGCACAGAAAAAATGGCCTATAACGGACTGATCCCGTCGTGGCCGTTCATCTTCCCCTTTATTCCCGGTTATGAAAGTGTTGGAAAGATCATAGAGGTCGGGGACCACGTTAACCAGAGCCTGATCGGGAAGTTTGCCTATGTTGCAGGATCGTTCGGTTATGAAGGAGTCAATGCGGCTTTCGGAGGAGCTTCGGAATATATAGTCTGCCCGGTAGAGAGCATCACCGTGCTTGACAATCTCGAGAATCCTGAATGCGGCATTGCCCTGCCGCTTGGAGCGACAGCGCTGCATATCGTTGATCTTGCACAGGTTAAGAACAAGAAGGTGCTTGTACTGGGTCAGGGTGCTGTCGGCATTCTCGCGGTAGAACTGGCAAAGCTCATGGGTGCAAAACTGGTTGCTGCGACTGACACACAGAAAAACAGACTGAACTATTCAACGGCCGACCTGAAGGTGAATGCTGAAACAGACGATGTCTCTGCCGCGCTTGCCGGTCATGAGTTTGACGTCCTGATTGACAGCACAGGAATCATGAGTGCCATAGATACCGGACTCAGGTTTTTAAAATTTCACGGAGTTGTTCTTCTTGGAGGGTATTACCAGAGAATAAACATCGATTACTCCCAGGCTTTTCAGAAAGAACTCTCATTTATTGCGGCCAAACAGTGGGCTAAAGGTGATCTGGAGCGAGTAAGAGAACTTATAGCACAAAATAAGCTCAATGCTGAACGGATATTTACGCATCAGCACACTGTTGAGGATGATATTTCTTCAGCCTATCTGCAGGCTTTCAATGACCCTGACTGCCTGAAAATGATCCTGATCTGGAAGACCTATGTAAAAGCAGGATGATAAAGCATACTAACCCGGTTGAAAATTATTAGAAGTATCTGCATGGCAGCAAGAACAATAGCTATTTATGGAAAGGGCGGAATAGGCAAGAGCTTTACGACAACCAACCTCAGCGCTACGTTCGCCTTGATGAACAAGCGGGTTCTGCAACTGGGCTGCGACCCTAAACACGACTCGACTACCTCGCTCTTCGGAGGAATACCACTGCCGACAGTTACTGATGTCTTCGCTGAAAAAAATGCGTTGAACCAGCAAGTTGCAATCAGCGACATTGTCTTTCGAAGAGATATCGCGGATTTCCCTCAGCCGATTTACGGTATAGAACTTGGCGGGCCCCAAGTTGGCCGAGGCTGCGGCGGAAGAGGCATCATCTCGGGATTCGAGATTCTTGAAAAGCTCGGGATTTTCAACTGGGATATCGATATCATCCTGATGGACTTTCTTGGAGATGTTGTCTGCGGTGGATTTGCCACACCGCTTGCCCGGTCACTCTCGGAGGAGGTGATACTTGTGACCAACAATGACAGGCAATCAATTTTCACCGCAAACAATATCTGCCAGGCAAACAACTACTTCAAAACTATTGGCGGACAGTCCCGCCTGCTCGGACTGATCATTAACCGCGATGACGGGAGTGGTGTTGCGGAAAAATATGCCGAAGCAGCCGGTATCACGGTGCTCATGAAAGTACCCTATAACGCTGATGCCCGTGATAAGGATGACAGCTTCGACTTTGCAGTCAGACTGCCTGAAATCCGTGATAAATTTCAGACGCTTGGCCGTGATATTCTGGATAACAACATTTCACCCTGCGAAGCCAGCGGCCTTGATTTTATGGGTTTTGTCCGTCTTTTCGGTGAGGTCAGTGATGACGCACCGGTACCGGCAAGTGCTGAAGAGCTTTTTGGGCAGAAAGACAGTGTGTCCGGTGGAAAACAACTGACCAGCAACACTTCTCTCGAAACTGATAATCTCAAAATGAGCCTGTGTATTGAAAAGCTTTCCTCGGAGGAAAAAGAGGTGTACCGGATGATGGAGCAGGAAAAGAGAAGCTTCGGCGAGATTGCCGAACTGACGCATAGAGAGGAATCAGCGGTCCGGGAACTGCTTGCAAGCGCCCGGACACAACTGAAAAGACTTTTCTTCGAGAATTAGGCGTTCGCCTTTTTCGTTGCCTTCTGGCGGAGGTTCACGTCCAGAATCTTCTTCCTGAGTCGGATACTCTGGGGAGTTACCTCGAGAAGTTCGTCATCATTGATAAACTCAAGCGCCTGCTCCAGTGAAAGAATTTTTGGAGGTGTCAGGCGAAGCGACTCATCCGTTCCGGAAGAGCGCATGTTGCTGAGCTTTTTCCTGACTTGTGCCAAAATTTGAAAAAGCACTGACCAAGAAAATTAAGTTCTCTATTTTATTACAGTTAAGATTTCCGGGTT
>CAIVCU010000268.1 GCA_903904495.1 uncultured Chlorobiaceae bacterium | reverse complement strand
CTCTCTCTCTCTCTCTCTCTCTCTCTCTCTCTCTCTCTCTCTCTCTCTCTCTCTCTCTCTCTCTCTCTCTCTCTCTTCACACATATATCCGAAGTTGAATTATTTGGTCTCGGAAGGGGTGGGGGGACAACCGACTCGGTGTTTGGATGATTGTTGAGCAAGGTTACTGTTGAAGGGCTTTTATACCATAAATATATTGCCCAGACTATTATACATAGCTCAAGACCGAATCCCCAATGTGTGAAATAATTCACTTGCCAAGGGTGATTCGTTTCAAAAGAATAAAACTTATTCCGGAACGGAGCTAACCAAAGCACGGACCCTGTTACGGTGTCTAAAACCATATGGAAAAAGCCGCCAAGAGTAAAAACAAAGGCAAATACAGAGTTTGTACTGAGTCTTTGGCCTGCTATTAACCAGAGAGTCGAAATCAGAAGCAGGGTTAGCCAGAAAATTGGAAAGTGGGTCAGGTAATAGTGGTGCTGGTGTGGAGAGTGATGTTTAAAATAATCAACCACATAATAGTAGAGCAGATCGGTATCAGGAGCTATTGCACCAAACATCGCCCAAAACATGAATTGATTAACCGGTACAGGATAGTTCTTAAATCGCTTAACTAATATTTTTGCCGTGATGTAACCGAATGGCAGATGTCCAAAGACCATTATGCTCCGTTCAAAATTGATGTATTCTTCTGATTGAATAATTCTCCTACCGTGAATAATCTACTCCAAAATAAAAAGGTTGTTGGACATGCAAGGTCGTGAATAGAATTTTTTTTTGTTTATTAAGAGCCGAAACTTTGTGGTTGTTGGGCTAAAAATTTAGTGATTGTATGAAGAATGTGATGTACGTGACTGGTGGGGCGAGGAGTGGTAAAAGCTCCTTTGCTTTGCAACTGGCTGCCCGTTATGAAAAAAAGGTATTTTTGGCGACGGCTGAGCCGTTTGATGATGAGATGAAAAGCCGGATCGGCAAGCACAGGGATGAGCGGGGTGAGCAGTTTATAACGATTGAGGAACCGCTCTATCCGGAACAGGCTCTCGGGAATCTACCCGTTGGGAGTGAGGTTGTGCTGCTTGACTGCCTGACGGTATGGGCTGGCAATCTTATGCACTTTTTTGAGGACGAGGCTGAGATAAAAAAGAGGATTGATTGTTTTCTTGAAACCCTTCGCAAGCCTCCTTGTGACATCATACTTGTTTCCAATGAGGTTGGCATGGGTATTGTGCCCGAGAATGCCATGGCCAGACGGTTTCGTGATATTGCGGGTATTGTTAATCAGAATGTTGCCTCGATAGCAACAGAGGCCTATCTGCTTTGCAGTGGTCTGCCGATCAGGTTGAAGTGAAAGAGAGTAAACGATAAATTTTATTTGTAATATATTATGCAGAAAGAGTTGCGGCAGCTGTTGAATCGAATTAAACCTGTTGACCGGTCGCTCAGTGCGGCTGCGCAGGCTCATCTTGATGATCTCACAAAACCGCAGGGGAGTCTGGGCCGGTTGGAGGAGATTGCATTGCAATATGTTCTGGCAACAGGCTCGCTGAGGCCCGTGCTCACTAAAAAGAAAATCTGCTGTTTTGCCGCTGACCATGGTGTTGCGGCTGAAGGAGTCTCGGCTTTTCCTGCGGAGGTTACGCCGCAGATGGTCTACAACATGTTCAATGGGGGAGCTGCTATTAATGTATTGACGCGTCATGCAGGCGTTGACCTTGAAGTTGTGGATATGGGGGTCAACCATGACTTTCCTGATGCGGCAGGGCTGGTAAAAAGAAAGGTCAAGCCCGGAAGTGCCAATATGGCCATCGGCCCGGCTATGAGCGAAGAGGATGCCTTGCAGGCTGTGCTTAGTGGCGCAGAGCTTGCTGTTGAGGCTTATGAGGCCGGATACCATCTTCTTGGGACAGGGGAGATGGGCATAGCCAATACCACTCCGGCAACGGCTCTCTATTCGGTTTTGCTTGATATTCCGGTTGAGAGCATCACAGGAAGGGGTACCGGTATTGATGATGAGCGTCTGCAACATAAAATCGGGGTTATCAAAAAGGCTATTGTGGTTAATGCTCCGCACAGTACAACTCCTTTTGGGACGCTTGCGGCGCTTGGCGGTTATGAAATTGCAGGAATTGTCGGGTTTATTCTTGGTGCTGCCGCATGCAAAGTTCCTGTTGTTGTTGATGGCTTTATTTCTTCCTCTGCCGCAGTTGCAGCACTGAAGCTCTCTCCTGCAGTTGATGACTATCTGTTTTTCAGCCACCTATCCAATGAGCAGGGGCACAGGGCTGTTATGCAGAAGCTTGGTGCCAGGCCGATTCTTGATCTTGATCTTCGTCTAGGCGAGGGTACCGGTGCTGCGCTCTCCATGCAGGTTATTGAGGGTGCGGTGAAAATTTATAACGAAATGGCGACGTTCAGTGGTGCTCATGTCAGCGAAAAAAGTGAAGAGTAATCAATGCTGAGCAGTCTTGTTACAGCATTGAGAACACTGACGGTGCTGCCTGTCCCGGGAAAGGATACAGAAACCTTTAGCAGCTCGCTTTTCTGGTTCCCGGCTGTTGGGCTGCTCATAGGGCTTCTTCAGCTTGCTATCGGCTATGCCGGGTATCTTTCAGGCTGGAATGAACTTTCGGCTGCGCTTGTTGTGCTTGGCGGCATCGGTTTGACGAGGGGTATGCATGCTGACGGGCTTGCTGATTTTGCCGACGGTTTCTGGGGTGGAAAAACGAGGGAAGCTGCGTTGAGGATCATGAAGGATCCAAACGTGGGGTCGTTCGGCGCTCTAGCTCTTTCAGGAATGATGCTGTTGAAATGGGTTGCTGTCCTGAAGCTTGTTGCACTGGGGGCTTTCGGATTTATTGCCGGTGGCGTGCTGCTTGCCCGATGGATACAGGTGTTTCTTGCCTCATCACTGCCTTATGCCCGGAGCGAAGGTGGCACAGCCAGCTCTTTTGTGAACGGTGCGGGATGGCTGCACTCCCTTGTTACTGCTTTCATGACGATCGTATTTCTTGGTGCACTTTTTCATTTTGATCTCTTTGCTGTAACTGTTGCAGTGTTCACGGCACTGGCTGCAGGATTGAGTATCGGGATGCTGAGTTACCGTAAAATCGGGGGAGTAACCGGTGATGTGCTCGGGGCAGGCAGTGAATTGACTGAAGTTTTTGTCTGGATCGCCGGGGCGGTCTACTCTCATTATCGCTGATACAATGATGTTTTCGCTTCTTCCTCTGCCTGCAATTTATTTTGGAGCCGGACGGTTTTCTTCGCTGGCTGAACTGGCCGGAACCTTTGGAACAGAAGTGCTGGTTGTAACCGGCACCCACTCTTTACAGCACTCAGGCCGTTTATCCTCTCTTTTTGATGCATTGCGAACTGCTGGTATGCATGTCTCTCATCTTGCTGTCGATCGGGAGCCTTCTCCTGAATTGATTGATTCTGCCGTCTCCATCTATCGGGATCGTTCGATTGATGTTGTACTGGCGGGTGGAGGCGGAAGTGTACTGGACGGCGGAAAAGCGGTCTCTGCCATGCTGCTTTACGATTGCACTGTGGAGCGCTTTATTGAAGGTATCGGGGGTGAGGTGCATGACGGGCGGAAAGTTCCTTTCATAGCGGTGCCGACAACTGCCGGAACTGGAAGCGAGGTGACGAACAATGCAGTTATCAGCATGGTTGGCCGGAACGGGTACAAGCGTTCCCTCCGGCATATCGCATTTGTACCTGATATCGCCCTGATCGATCCGGAACTCATGGTCACTGTTTCGCCTGAACTGACGGCTGCTTCAGGAATGGATGCCTGTACCCAGCTTCTTGAAGCTTTCACTTCGCCATTTGCTACTCCCTATACTGATGCCTTGGTCTTGAGCGGGCTTGAACATTTCAGCCGTTCTTTTCTTGGTGCCTGCACTGATCGCTCTCTGGATATTGATGTGCGTGGTGATATTGCCTATGCTGCACTGATGTCGGGCATTGCGCTCTCCAATGTCGGTCTTGGGATTGTGCACGGGTTTGCTTCATCGGTCGGTGGACTGTTTGACATTCCACATGGCGTGCTCTGTGCAACCCTGCTTGCTGAAGCGACTAAGGAAAATATGGCGGCACTTCATTGTCTTGATCCAGATCATCCTGCTCAACAGAAATATGTTCGGGCTGGAGCTCTGGTTTCGGGTGTAGTTTTGGAAGACGTCGTTTCGGGATGTTCCCTTCTGCTTCAAAAACTGGAGGAGTGGCAGGAACTGCTGTGCTTCCCCCGGCTGGGGTCTTTCGGCATAGGTGCAGGGGATCTTGATCATATTGTCAGCGTTACCCGCAGCAAGAGTAATGCTGTGCAGCTTGATGCTGCCGCAATGAAGCGTATCCTCCACAACCGCTTTTAACCCTTGCAACCGAAAACTTTGGGGATCATGACTAACTGTTTAACAGTACTGATTTTCCAGCCTGCTGAAACTCCAAGGCTGCCTATGCGGTTTCTTCTCTAAAGAATGCCACATTCATAGCAAAACAGGAGAATACCCATGATTGCTGAAAACACCAAGGCTCCGGATTTCACCCTCCCCGATTCAGATGGAAACAATGTCTCGCTTTCGGCTTTTACCGGCAAAAAGGTACTGCTTGTCTTCTACCCCGCAGACGATTCTCCGGTCTG
>CAIVCU010000267.1 GCA_903904495.1 uncultured Chlorobiaceae bacterium | reverse complement strand
CAGGCCAAGGTGATCTGCCAGTGCATGAGCATTACCGATCATGATATCGAAGATGCCGTGCTTGAAGGGGCCCGTACGTATTTTGAACTCCAGGAGCGAACCAAGCTTGGGACGGTGTGTGGGCAATGCAAGGACGAAGCTGAAGTGCTGCTGGAAAAATTCAAGCATATTCATTTCGGTGTCTGAGGTGCTATCTCAAGAGCCAGCCCGGAAAGTTCTCTGGCTATGCTTTCTGAAAACGGTAAAATAAAACGATGGGGGACAATTATGTCCCCCATCGTTGTTTTATATTAGTGGCAGATATCCTGATAGAGTTTGATACCACTCTACGGTGTTACTATGGAGACAACCTGGAAAAAACCGGCGATTTTTTTTGTAACTCTTGCTGTAACCGCCTTTTTCATCAATTTCTGCTGGGAATCCCTGCACGGGCTACTTTATAAAGCACATCCGGGCATGTCAGCTTCTGTCTATGTGCCAATGATGCTCTTGATGGCTGCTATGGACACTCTCGGTATAATAGGGCTCTACAGTTTTACTGCTCTTGTTGCCCGCAGATGGTTTTGGACGCTTGGTTTATTTAATAGTTTGTGTTTCTTTCTTTCCGGCTTTGTTGCTGCCTATGCAGTTGAGTATATCAGTATCTATATGTTGCATACTTGGCAGTACGGCCCTTCAATGCCGATTTTGTTTGGTGTAGGCCTTTTTCCACTTTTTCAGCTCTCGCTTACCGGTCTTTTATCGGTTTTTGTCGCTCGAAAAGTTGCAGAAGAGGGGTGATGATGCTCTGGCTGAAAGGACTTTTTATCAGTGATTACTATTTTGGTACAATACGTTACAGGAAGACACAGCATTCATGATGAGAACTGGAGGGAGTAACACTTTTTTTATTCATACGTTCGGGTGCCAGATGAATCAGGCTGACTCCGGGATCATAACAGCGCTGCTGCAGCAGGATGGGTATTCTGCTTCAGAAAGTGAGGATGATGCCGGAATTATTCTGCTTAATACCTGTGCTGTAAGGGAAAATGCTGTCGATCGAATTGAACATTATCTGCAGCATCTTCAGGGACTGAAAAAAAGGCATAAAGGTCTTATTATCGGCGTTGCCGGCTGTGTGCCGCAGTTCCAGAGGCAGGAGATGTTTTCACTCTTTCCGGGAATTGATTTTCTTGCCGGCCCTGACACCTACCGCTCTCTTCCGTTGCTTATTGAACAGGTTCGGTCCGGTCAAAGAGCTCATACTTTAGAGTTCAATCCGGCTGAAACCTATGAAGGCATTGATCCTGTAAGACAGAACCCGATCAGTGCGTTTGTGCCGGTCATGAGGGGCTGCAACAACATGTGTGCCTTTTGTGTTGTACCGTTTACTCGCGGCAGGGAGCGCAGCCATCCATTCAGTTCGGTCATCAGCGAGGTCCGGCAGCTTGTCGCTTCCGGATACAGGGAGATCACCCTGCTGGGACAGAATGTCAATTCATATTGCGATCCGGATGAGGGGCGTGACTTTGCCGTTCTCCTCGATACAGTCAGTCGAGAGGCGTCCATGTCGAGGATCCGTTTCACTACCTCGCATCCGAAAGATATTTCCGAGGCGCTTGTGCGTACTATTGCCGGTCGACAGAACATCTGCAATCATATACATCTGCCGGTGCAATCCGGTTCTTCAAGAATGCTTGGCCTTATGAACCGGGGCCATTCCATTGAGGAGTACAGGGAAAAAATAGCGTTGATTCGAAAGGTTATTCCGGGCGTTGTGCTGACAACCGATATCATCGCCGGATTTTGCGGTGAGCAGGAGGAGGATCATCAGGCGACGCTTGAACTTCTTTCGGAGGTACGGTTTGATTTAGCCTACACGTTTTTTTACTCAGAAAGGCCTGGAACCCTTGCTGCGCGGACGCTAGAGGATGATGTTCCTGAGGCAGTGAAAAAACGGAGGTTGCAGGAGATTATTGATCTTCAGAACAGTATATCAGACGAACTGTATCAGAAGGCAATTGGAACGGTTGTCGAAGTTCTTGCTGAATCAGAAAGCAAGCGCTCTTCACTGCAGCTGATGGGACGCACAGAGACCAATCGGGCTGTTGTTTTTGATCGAGAAGATTTTAATGTGGGCGAAAGGGTGCATGTGCTCATTACATCAGCTACTTCAGCCACATTGATAGGCAGACCGGAACATTCGCCTGTTACTCTCTCTTGAACCGGTAAGGATAAATGCCCTTTCTATTAAGAGTTTTTTATCTGCAGCCGGATTTGTAAATTGTTACTTTCAAACCATTATATAAAAAGCTCGTAACTGGGCTTCGGAGATTAGTAAAAGCATGTCAGTTCCCGTAAAACTTGGGTTGGTCGATAAAGTAAGAGCACATCTTGAACTTCTTGATCCTGTTACCTGGATCAGCGTTTTTCCCTGCCTCGCAGGAGGCGTTATGGCTTCGGGTGCCATGCAGCCAACCGTTCATGACTATCTTCTGCTGCTTGCAATTTTTCTGATGTTTGGTCCACTTGGTACCGGTTTCAGCCAGTCAGTCAATGACTATTTTGATCTTGACCTTGACAGGGTTAATGAGCCTTCCCGTCCAATTCCTTCAGGTCGTTTGACTGAAAAGGAAGCATTGGGGAACAGCATTGTTGCACTTTTACTTGCGATGGGCATTGGAGTCTTTATCGGGGTGCATATCGGTGGCGTTCGTGGTCTGGTAATTGTTCTGTCAATCATGGCGGCTCTTTTTGTAGCTTATATTTATTCCGCTCCACCACTCAAACTCAAAAAAAATATTCTTACCTCAGCACCGGCTGTAGGCTTTTCCTATGGATTTGTTTCTTTTTTGTCAGCGAATGCCCTTTTCGGTGATATTCGTCCTGAAGCGCTATGGCTGGCCAGTTTGAACTTTTTTATGGCAGTCGCCTTGATCATCCTTAATGATTTCAAGTCAGCGGAAGGTGATAAGGAAGGCGGTCTCAAGTCCTTGACGGTGATGATCGGTGCTAAAAATACATTTCTGGTCTCATTTTTGATTATTGACCTTGTTTTCAGTGTCCTGGCCTATCTCTCGTATACATGGGGTTTTATTATACCGATGGTTTTTGTCCTGATCGGCCTCGCCCTCAATCTTTCCATTCAGGTGCAGCTATTACGGGATCCAAAAGGCGGATTGTCATTTGTGAAGGGTGCTGTAGAAGATGGATTCGGACATTCAATCGGCAAGAGTGATGTTCAGGAACACAATACATTTCTCAGGTTTCAGGTTATAAATAATATCCTGTTTTTACTCAACAACCTGCTAGTTGCGGGAATGGTCGGCTTGAAATACATTAAGGATATATGACGTTGAGGTGGTGATAAGGTTCTGCAAGCGCCTGATTGATTGATCTCGGTTGATTAAAGAGTGATGTCCATAATTACTATGATGACTAAGGGGGTCCTGGCCTCTGAT